>JAJZPC010000102.1 GCA_021811385.1 Deltaproteobacteria bacterium
ATGCCCTGCGCTCCTCAAAGCTGCCGGGATGTTGCAAACTCGCTGCGCTCAAACAGTGCAACCTCCCTTTTCGGCAGCTTTTCCGGTGCTCGGCTGCGTGCCAATGGGGAAATGTGGGGAGTCGCCTTATTTCCCTTTGGGCAGGTCGATGGAACGAGATATTAGATCGCGATAGACTCGAACTGAGGTATTTGGTCAGTAAGTGCGATCTCCGTTACTGCCTTGAAGGTTGTTGCCATGTCAATACATTCTGACGCAGCCTTGTTTGAGATAGTAGAAGGACGATGTATAGCCTTTCCTTCACGGCCAATTCCCACATAAAAGAATCGTTGTTTTATTTTATCTCGCTTTCGATTCTTTAAGTGTGAAGTACGGGCTGTCTTAACGATTTTGTCCCACTCATGAGGTGAGGGGAAGATCGCTGGTTGAATACCAACAAAGGAAAACCTGTTTAGTTCTGCAACTCGTTGTAGATTTGTCTGCAACCATTTCCAATATGTGAGCATCCCTTGAGAGATTGCTTGCTTAGCCCCGTGATCTGTTAGGGCGCGGAAGATTGCAGAATCCCATCGCCGATCACGAGCGCAGATGCAGAGTACGAATGCCTTAGCATATTCCTCTTCCGCGAGGATTGCGAGAGCGCCAGCGCGGGGAAATCTCTGTGTGTCAAATAAGGTCTTGGCATCAATTATGAGGGAACAGGCATTTTCGTAGGCAGCTCGAGCACTGGCGAGAATGTGAAAGCGACACTCGTCATCTACCACCGTTGTCCATTCATTATTCGATGATTGCTGCATTAGTGACGATTATCCCAAGCTGATCATCAACGGAATAACATGCAGCTCCTTGGAAACGGTCTGGGTGGTGCCGAGTTTCCAGTCGGTGCAGGTGGACTTGTCGCCCAGGAGTGCGGTGATCTCCGCTGCCAGCCCTTTGATGTTGATGATGGGGTGGCGGCTGAATACTTCGGGCAACCCGTAGGTGAGGTTGCAGGCCAGGCATCTGCCGGGGCGCTCGTGAAGTTCCAGGCCGAAGGTCAGGGTGTTTGCTGCCTGGCCCTTGAAAACGAGGCGGATGTCGTAGGCTCCTTCTTCGGCGTCGCCGAACAGGGCGTCGAAAAAGGCGTTGGCCCGTTCGGGCGGAAAGAGGGTCTGTAGAGCTTCCTGGGTGAAAATGTCCTGTGCGCTGTTCATTTCTATTTCCTTGAAAATATGTAAAAAGTTGTCTTGCCGCGTCTGCTTTTGGTAACAACGTACTCTACCAGCCAGGCATGAAAATTAAAACTTTTTTGTCGATTGCCGTATGGCTGTTGTGTTAGAGTTGCCGCCATGCAACCCACCTTATTTCCCATGGAACCAAAGTCAAAGCCCCAGCCCCCTCGCTCCGCCAGCCAGATCAGCCGCAAGGCCTTGAATGAGGCGCAATACGAGGCGGTGACCACTGTGTCCGGTCCGGTGCTGGTTATTGCCGGAGCAGGCAGCGGTAAGACCCGCACCCTGGTCTATCGTCTGGCCCATCTGGTCGAGCAGGGTGTACCCCCGGAGCAGATTCTGCTTCTGACCTTTACCCGCAAGGCCGCCCAGGAGATGCTCCATCGGGCCAGTCTGCTGCTGGACGATTCCTGTCGCCGGGTCATGGGCGGCACCTTCCATGCCACGGCCAACCTGCTCCTGCGCCGCTATTGCCGCCATCTCGGCTATGCGGCCAACTTCACCATCATTGACCAGTCCGATGCCGAGGGCATTGTCAATCTGCTCAAATCCTCCTTGAACCTGGGCGGCGAGAACAAACGCTTTCCCTCCAAGCGGGTAGTGATCTCCATCCTCAGCAAATCGGTGAACAAGGGGCTGGGCATCGAAGAGCTGATCGAGGCCGAGTACGGCCATTTCCATGATTTTGCCGAGGATCTCCAGACCATTGCCCTCCATTACCAGCGGTTCAAGCTGGAGCACAGCCTCATGGATTACGACGACCTGCTGGTGAACTGGCACCGGATTCTGGAGGAGTTTCCCGAGGTGCACGCGGAGCTGGCCAGCCGTTTCAGCCATATCATGGTGGATGAGTACCAGGACACCAACCCCATCCAGGCGGCCATTGTCCGGCTGATGGCCGCCAAGCACAACAATGTGATGGTGGTGGGCGATGATTCCCAGTCCATCTACAGCTTCCGGGGCGCGGATTTTCGCAACATCATGGAGTTCCCCTCGCTCTTCCCGGATACCCGCCTCATCCGGCTGGAGGAGAACTACCGCTCCACCCAGAAGATCCTCGATCTGACCAACGCCATCATCGAGAAGGCCCAGGAGAAATACACCAAGACCCTGTTCACCAACATTACGGGCGGGGAAAAGCCGGTGGTCTACGGGGCCAGGGACGAGGCCACCCAGGCCCGTTATGTGGCGGAAAAGATCGTGGCCCTGCGGGAAGCGGGCGAGCCGCTGGATGAGATTGCGGTGCTGTTCCGCTCCGGTTTCCACTCCTACAAGTTGGAGCTGGAGCTGACCCATAGGCAGATCGAGTTTGACAAGCGCGGCGGGCTCAAGCTCAACGAGCTGGCCCACAACAAGGACGTCATCTCCTACCTGCGGGTGGTGGCCAACCCCCACGACCATCTCTCCTGGAACCGGCTCCTGCTCCAGCTCGACAAGGTGGGGCCCAAGACGGCCCAGAATATTTTGAGTAGGGTCAAAAGTGCGGACGACCCCCTGGCGGCGCTGAAGGAATACCCTGCCGGCAAAACCTGGAAAGAGGGTTTGACTGATTTGCTGGAGATGCTTGAGGCACTCCGGCAGCCGGGCATGAGCATGGGCCAGATGTTCGAGCGGATCATGGACTACTACGAGCCGATCTTCGAGCGGCTCTACCACGACGATTATCCCCGCCGCCGCAGGGATCTGGACGAGTTGGGGAGGGTGATGGGCGGGTATGGGGAGTTGCAGGCGTTTTTGGACGACGCCTCCCTTGATCCGCCCCAGGCCGGAGCTATTGAGGATGACGGCGGCAAGCGGCTGGTGCTTTCCACCATCCATTCGGCCAAGGGTTTGGAGTGGGACACGGTCTTTATCATCAATCTGGCCGAGGGTCGCTTTCCCTCGGCCCAGGCCGTGCTGCCCGCGCACCGGGAAGAGGAGCGGAGATTGCTCTATGTGGCCGCAACCCGCGCCCGCAAGCAGCTTTATCTGGTCTACCCCCAGGAGGTCATGTCCTACGACTCCTCCTCGGCTGCGGGCGGGCCCTCCCCGTTTTTGCAGGAGTTGCCCCATGCTCTGACCCAGGCCCCTGCTGCTCCGGCTTGGCAGCAGCAATCCTCGGGCTATGCGATGGAGCAGGAGGAGCGGCCCGATTACAGTATTCCGCCGTTGCGGTCTGCATACCCGCCAGGGCTTCCCAGCTCGGCCGCGGCTGCTCCGGCCCAGAGCATCAAGCTCGGCAACCGGGTGCGCCATCCGTTTTTCGGCGAGGGGGTGGTGGAAAAGGTGATCAGTCCCAAATCGGTGGAGGTGCTCTTTGCCCGGCATGGCCGCAAGACCCTGCATCTTGACTATGCCAAGCTGGAGCTGGCTTCATGATGAATTACCAAGAGGCGTGGGCTTTTCTCGATAATCTGCAGTTTTTCAAGATCAAGCTGGGCCTTGAGAGCATGAGTCAGTTCCTCGACTCGGTGGGCAATCCGCACCGGGGTTTGCGGTTTATCCATGTGGCGGGCACCAACGGCAAGGGCTCCGTTTCCACCACTCTGCGGACCATCCTGACCAGGGTAGGCTACAAGGTGGGGCTCTACACCTCGCCCCATCTGAGCTGCGTGCGGGAGCGTTTCCGGATCGATGACCGCTTTATCTCCGAAGAGGCGTTTGCCCGGCAGGCCAGTGCGATCCGCGAGGCGTTGGGCGAGCGGCAGATCACCTATTTCGAGTTTGCCACGGCCCTGGCCCTGCTCTGGTTTGCCGAGGAGCAGGTAGATGTGGCCATTCTGGAGGTGGGCATGGGCGGCAGGCTGGACGCCACCAACGTGGTCATCCCGCTGGTCAGCGTGGTCACCAATGTCAGCATGGACCATGAACAGTACCTGGGTAACACCCTGGCTGCGGTGGCCTTTGAAAAGGCCGGGGTCATCAAGCCCGGTGTGCCCGTGGTTGCCGGGGTGGGGCCGGACGATAGCCTGGCGGTGGTGGCGCAGGTGTGCGAGGAACGGAATGCCCCCCTGTTTTTGCTGGGGAGGGAGTTTGATGCGGTCCGTGGCCCGGAGGGGAGCTGGGAGTATCGGGGTATCGATAAGAGCCATTCCTTTGCGGACCTCCATTGCCGCTTGAAAGGCGGCTACCAGATCGGCAATGCTGCCCTGGCCTTGGCCGCGCTGGAAACCATCTCCACCATCTTGCCGGTTTCCGGCGAGGCGATCCGGCAGGGGCTGCTTTCCGTAACCTGGCCGGGCCGTCTGGAATATTTCTGCCTGGCGGACGGCAAGCCGGTGGAGTGCCCTGCCGAGGGTGTGGTCGAGCAACCTGCCTCGCTGCACCGCTACCTGCTGGACGGAGCCCACAACCCCGCCGGGGTCGAGAGTTTGCGGGATGCCCTGGTCAGCGAGTTTAGCTATGACCACCTCATCCTGGTCTGGGCCTGCATGGGGGACAAGGATGTGGCCGCAACCCTCATTGCCATTGCGCCGCTGGCGGACCGGATCATCTTCACCCGGCCGGAAAGCGAGCGCTCGGCCACGCCGGAGCAATTGGCCGCCATCCTCCCCGCAGAGGAACGCGACAAGGCGCAGGGTGCACCAACGGTTGGAGAGGCCCTGGCCCTGGCCGCCGACATGGCGCGGAACGGAGATCTGATCTGCGTGGCAGGATCGTTGTATCTGGTGGGGGCGGCGCGGAAGATTTTGCTGGGCGAGGTGGCGGTATGAGTGCGGATCTGTACGGCGAGGGGGTGGACGAAGAGGATATCCGCCGCGAACGCGCCAAGGCGCGGGAGATACGCAAAAGCCGATGGTGGCAGACCAAACTCTCGCTGGGCGTCTGCTACTATTGCGGCAAAAAGACCCCGGCCAAGGAGCTCACCATGGACCACATCGTGCCCCTGGCCAGGGGAGGGACAAGCTCCAAGGGGAATCTCGCTACCTGCTGCAAGGAATGCAACAACCTCAAGAAATCCATGCTGCCCATCGAGTGGGACGAATATATGGAGCGGCTGGAAAAGAGATAACTGACAGCTGATAGCTATAAACCGTCAGCTATTTTTTAATCCCCAAGACAGATCCCGATCTCCCGGGCGGTCAGCACCTTGTCGCTGTCCAGGGGCACCTTCTTTCTGGTCTTGACCGCGTCCGCCAGGGGCACGGCGATAATATCCGTGGCCGAGAGCGCCACCATGTGGTCGAAAATCTCCTGCTCGGCCAAGCGTACCGCCGCGCCGCCAAAGCGCAGGGCCAGCATCCGGTCAAAAGTTGTAGGGGAGCCGCCGCGCTGCAAATGCCCCAGCACCAGGGAGCGGGTGTCCTTGCCGGTTTTTTCCCGGATCTGTTTTGCCACCCATTCGCCCACCCCGCCCAGCAGCACCTCCTGGCGGCCAACCGCGCACTGCTCCTGGGCCTTGTGGATCACCTCGGCGTCTTTGGCCCTGGCGCCTTCCGCCACCACGACGATGGCGTAATGCTTGTGGTGCAGTTCGTTGTCGTTGATCTTTTCACAGACCGCATCCATGTTGAAGGGGATCTCCGGGATGAGGATGACGTCGGCGCAGCCCGAGATTCCGGAGTTGATGGCGATCCAGCCGGAATCGCGGCCCATGACCTCGACCACCATGACCCGGTCGTGGGACTTGGCCGTGGAATGCAACCGGTCCAACGCATCCGTTGCCGTGGCCACGGCGGTGTCGCAGCCGAAGGTTCTCTGGGTGGCCTGCAGATCGTTGTCAATGGTCTTGGGCACCCCGATCACCGGCATCCCCTTTTCCGTGGCGAAACGGTGGGCGATCTCCAGGCTGCCGTCGCCGCCCACGGCGATATGGCAGGAAAACCCCATGCGCTTGAAATTCTGCATCACCCGGTCGGAAACATCGCGGAGCTGGACCTCGCCGGCCAGGTTTTCCACCGGCATGGCAAAGGGGTTGCCCTTGTTGGTGGAGCCGAGGATCGTGCCGCCGGTGGGGGTGATGTCCTCGACGATCTCCGGGGTGAGGCGGACAAGTTCGTCCGGGTCGAGCAGTCCCTTGTAGCCGCCGTGGCTGCCGTAGACCTCCCAGCCCCGGTAATGGGCGGATTTGGTCACTGCGTAGATAACCGCGTTCAGTCCGGGGGCGTCGCCGCCGCCGGTGGAGATGACGATTTTTTTCATCTGCTGGGCCTCGCACAAAGAAGGAGGGGAAACCTCTGTTGCCTGGGGATTGCTTCTTTTTGTTATAGCGTGAATCAGGCGGAGAGCAAAACAAAAAACCAGCCTTGACTTATGCGGGGATATTTCTTAATTTGTCGGATAAGAAAAAGATGAAATTCCATTTTTCTTACCGGCCCCTCGCGCCGGGATATTTTTTTATGAACCTTTTGATGAGGAGATCATAGGATGCTTGAAGTAACAGAGCAGGCGGTTGTTAAACTGAAAGCGTACCTGGCCGATAATAATATCGATTCTGCCGTACGTGTTGCCTT
>JAJZPC010000023.1 GCA_021811385.1 Deltaproteobacteria bacterium
CTTCCGGCAGCCCCAGGATTGCAACCGTTCAGGAGTGCCGTAGATGCGCGAAAGAGGCCTGTTCGCTATACACCAGGTATGCGAACCAGGCCGATGACAAAGCAGATGCGGTGCTCCTGGACGGTTACGGAGAACGCAATGGCCAGAGAAACCATCCTTGTCGTGGAAGACGATGAAAACATCCAGCAGCTGGTGGGCTACAACCTGGCCAAGGCCGGGTTCCATGTTCTCTACGCCGACAACGGCGAACAGGCGCTCAACGTCATCAAGCGGGAAAAGCCGGAGCTGATCGTGCTGGACCTCATGCTCCCGGGCCTCAGCGGCTTCGAGATCTGCAAGCTGGTGCGCAAGGACCCCAAGACCAAGAACCTGCCCATTGTCATGCTCACCGCCAAGAGCGAGGAAAACGACATGGCCGCTGGCCTCGATCTCGGGGCGGACGATTACATCACCAAGCCCTTCAGCCCCAAGATCCTCATCTCCCGGATCAAGGCGGCCCTGCGCCGCAAGGAGGGGCTGAGCGAGGAGGGGGGCGGCAGCAAGAAAACCGGGCCGCTCACCATCCACGGAATAACCATCGACCCCAACCGCTACGAGGTGCTGGTGGGCGAGGAAGCCATCATCCTGACCGTAACCGAATTTTCCATCCTGGAGCTTCTGGCCCGGCGGCCGGGCTGGGTCTTCAACCGCCAGCAGATCATCGACGGGGTCCGGGGCTACGACTACGTCATCACCCCCCGCGCCGTGGACGTGCAGGTGTTCGGGCTCAGAAAAAAGCTGGGCGAGGCGGGCAAACACATCGAAACCGTGCGCGGCATCGGCTACCGCATGCAGGGCTAGGCGAGGTCTCGCTGTGATCGGCTGAAAATTCTTCCTCTTCAATCCACCACAACCCACCCCAGCCCCCCTTCCCCCTCGCCCTGATATGCAGCCGCACGGTGATAGCCCTGACCTTCCGGGCCACCGGCGTCGAGGGCGAGCCGTTCGGCAGCGCGCTCATTTGCGAAACGCACCAGAACATCCCATAATTCCATGGCGGGCTCCGGCGCGGCGAGGCCGATCCGGCGGCCGAAATATTCCCGCTGCCGGAGCGCCGGCGCCTTCTGCAAGGCGATGGTGTAGATCCCCTCCGGCACCGGCGTCACGGGACCCCAGTAGGCGGATTCCGGCAGGGCGGCCTTTACCCGGGCCAACTCCAGGCCGGTAATCTTCAGCCGGTAGAGGCTGGTGAAGCCGGGGGTGCCGGCAGGCTCCCGCTCCACCGGGAAGGCATCAAAAATATCCTGCCTGGTCAGGCTCCCCCGCCGCCACTCCTTGCGCACCGCAGGCAAACCGACAAAGGCCGCATCGACCTCCAGGGTTTTCACGGCGGCCCGAGCGGTGAGCAGGGCCATCTCCTTCCTGTTTTGATCGGCATGGAGATGGGTGAAGCCGTCGTTGAGAGCGGTCCGGTAGCTGTGCAAAATCCTCTTCACCTCCCTGTCGGTGGCCTCATCCACCGGTGTTTCCCCCTCGCGGTTCGGGATGAGGTAAAACGCACTGTGCCGGATGCATCTTTTTCGCAGATCATATTCGATGTCGAACCTGCCGATATTCTCCGCCTTGGCGCCGGCATGGATAATTGCCGTACCCCGCACCCGAAGAGGTTCCGCCATGACGGTATGGGTATGGCCCCCCAGGATCAAGTCGATGCCCTGCGTCTCCCCGGCCAGGCGAATATCCTCCTCTATCCCCAGATGGCTGACCAGGACCAGCAAATCGACTTCCCCCCGGTGTTGGGCGATGATCTCGCGGGCGACTTTCACACAATCAAAATCCGAGCGCAATTCCGGCATGCCGGGATAGAATTCCCCTTCGTACTGTTCATCCTTCTCATTCCAGGGCTTGGACACCAGGCCGAAAAAACCTATTTTCACCTGCCCCACCCGCAGGACGGCATAATCGGTCCAGCCCGGCAGCCTAGCGGCTTGGCCGCCGTAATTGCCTCCGGTCATTTTGGTGTTGGAAGCGAGAACGATTGCGGAGGGGTCGCGGCTGAAGGCCAGCAGCTCATCAATCCCCCAGGCGAAATCGTGGTTGCCGATGGTGCGCACATCGTAATGCATCGCCTGGACTATCTCCCTGGTTACCAAGCCACGGGAAACCTCCTCGGCAATGGAGCCTTTTTCGTAGTCGTCCCCGGCATTGGTGAAGATCGCAAAAGGATTCTCCCTTCTCACCTGCTCGAAATAACCGCGCAGCCTCGCGACCGGACTCGATCCGCCCCGCACGGGATTATAGTTGGCATGAATATCCGAGACATGGACAAAGGAAATCTTCTGGGTTGCGGCGGCAACATCGCCGAACGGCCAGCGCGACGGATCCCGGGCAAAACCGCCTCCGGCCCCGCCGAGGGATGCTGTCCCGAAGGAAAACAAGCCTAAACAGGAAATGACGCAGGCCGCGAAGACATGGGCCCTCCCTCGTAGCTTCAGCCTGCGGATCGGCAAAACTCTCATCTTCTCGGCAACGATACTGTTCACCATGGGGGAAGATTAGATGTTGCATAGCTCTTTTCCTGTGTAGACCTTAAAGAATGTTTATTATGAACGGGTTACAATGAGATGATATTTTCATCAGCTTGCTTTCTCTAAACAATCCATTACCGTTCCCTTACAAAAAACAAATAATTACCCGGTACATTATGCGTATGTCCTGCGATTGTTTCGTTTTCATTAGACGTGACCAAGACATTATCCCCCCATCACCGCGAGACGAAAGCAACCACGAATTGCGGAACAGAACGCCATGAAAAATCATCGAGGCAAAACGACCAAGGGTGCGGCAGTCTGCCTGATGCTGCTCGGTCTCTCCCTGTGCCCGGCACCGCCGGTCAACGCCCTGGAAAACGGCCGTTGGCTGGCCGGGGATTTTCACAACCACACCTTTCTCACCGATGGCGGCATCGCGGCGGAGGAAGTTTTCTCCCAGGCGTTCCGCTTTGGCCTCGACTGGTTCGCCAACTCCGAACATGGCGGCGCCTATGGCCGGGGCCCTGACGGCCGTCCCTGGCCCGCTGCCAAAGCCAACTTTCTCGGCGACCCGCCCACGGAAAAGATGTGGCGCTGGCAGTCCCTGCTCCAGTATTCCTTTCCCCTGGTCGAAAAAGCGCGCACGGCCCATCCGAAAAAACTGATTATCCAGGGCTATGAATGGAATATCCCCAGCCATGAACATGCCAGCGTCGGCATCATCGATACGGCGGAGGAAGAAGGGATGGCCATCGCCCGCCACGAATACCTCTTCGACGGTGAGGACACCGGCTCCACAGCGGACCGCCACCTCGCGGTCGAGGGCAAACAATTACGGAATGACCATGCCAAAGCCGTGGCAGGCGCTGCCTGGCTTGAGGAGAATTACCGAAAAAGCGCGTACTGCGTGCTCAACCATCCCTCCAGGCGCCTGAAATACTCCGTTGGAGACATCCGGGATCTCAACGATGCCGCGCCGCATGTCGCCTTCGGCTTCGAAGGCTTTCCCGGACACCAAAAGGCCGGATCCAGAGGCAATTACGATCAGGGGGCTTTCCTGGACTCGGCCGGAAACGACATCACCGCCAGGGCCCGCACCCATGGCGGCGCCGACCCCATGCTGGCACGAATAGGCGGCACATGGGACGCACTGCTCGGCGAGGGACGCCGGTTTTTCGCCTTTGCCAATTCCGATTTCCACAATTCGGAAAACGATTTCTGGCCCGGCGAATACACGAAAACCCACACCTTTGTCCGCGACCAAAATCAGGATGGAGAGTATTCCCAGCTCGAATTGCTGGAGGGGATGCGCTCCGGAAACTCCTTTATCGTGCATGGCGACCTGATCAACCGACTGCGCTTCACCGCGCAATCCCGGGGGAAAATGGCGGAAATGGGCGACACCCTCCAGGCTGCGGCCGGAGGCGAGGTGACGATCACGATCAGCTTCAAAAGCCCGGCCCGAAACAACCATGGCGACGCGGTGGCCGTGGACCATATCGAGCTGATCGCCGGCGAGATGAGCGGCCGGGTTGCCAGGCTGCTGGAGGACGGCCTAACCCCGAACCCCGGCTACGAAAAAGACGGCAACGAGACCACCAGGGTGATCGCCACCTTCACCGTCAAGGATTGGCAGTCCGCCGGAGAAACCGGGGCCCCGGGGAATGGGGGGAAGAAAACCTCCGGCAAAAACGGTTGGCGGACGATCCGCTACCAAGTCAAACAGCTCCGGCACGACATGTACTTTCGCCTGCGCGGAACCAACCTCCGTTGCGGGGTCGCCGAAGAAACCGACAGCGAGGGCAACCCGCTGGCCGACGAGCTTCAGGGTCCGAACGACCAGGACAAGGCCTATGCCGATCTCTGGTTTTACTCCAACCCGCTCTTTATTCGGGTATCCCGCTAAAATACCTGTCCCTGGTCGCCCACCGCATGCCTGTCCGGCGGGTGTTCCTCCGGAGAAGAGCGCCTCCCGCCCCCCCCTGTTCCCGGGCATGCGTTTTTTCCTCCGGATTCTAATGAAAAACTAACACGGCTCTAACCGGTTACTATCCTCGGCCGGGTACGGTCCTTAATATTCGGCGCCTTGGCGCCCTGCCATCATCCATCCATGAGAAGGGGAACAAAACATGTCCGGCAAAGAGATGAAATTCGAGAAAGTGATGTCCGCCAAGAATGCCGCTGATTTCCTTCGCGCCTTGGCTCAGGAGATCGAGCACGGCAACCTGGAGGAGTTGAAGGAATTCGACCTGGCCTTCGACGATTTCAAGAAGATGAAGCTCGAACTGAAGCGGGAGGGCGACCAGCTCCATCTGAAGGCCAAGGCGAAGATCGTCGCGGCAGGGATGGTCTGCGGCGAGGCGGCCGGTGACGAGGCGGAGGCCGACGGCGAGCCCAAGTACAAAACAGTGAAGAAGCGGATGGACAAGTGCTTCAAATCCATGGGCGAGGCGCTCAAGAAGGGGCTCATGCCCGAAAAGGGCGAGGTGGCTCTGTTCATTGCCGACTCGGAACTCATGGTGGGGTATCCGGGCCACGGCGACGAGCACTATGACCAATACGCCAAACTCTGTGTCCAGCTCAACGTGGCCTGCGAGAATGGCGACCTTGCGGCCATGCGGGAAAAATACGGCGAACTCAAGGCGATGAAAAAGCTCTGCCATGAGCAGTACAAGTAATTCCCGGGCCGAACCGCTTGCGTAACTTCGCAGGCGACCTCCGCCGGCGCCGCGATTTTTTTTTGCGGCGGCCGGCACAGCCGAGATACGGAGCAGGCAGCAGCGATGAAACTGGTCAAGCCGAAACATAAGTCGGAAGTGGTTCCCCACGACCTGCCGGAGGCGATTCCGGAGGAGGTCACCGAGAGCGACGCGCAGCGTTTTTTCGCCATCATCTCGACGGAACTGACCCCCGAGCAGATCCGGCTGGTACTCACCCCGGAGAAGACCTACCCCCGGCAGCAGGGGGTCATGGCCCTCCATTGGCATCCCGAATTCGTACCCATGGAGCTGATCGCGCAGCGCATCAACGCCACCTTCCCCAACCGGAAGGAGGAACTGATCATCCCCACCCAGCACAACATGCTGCTGAGCTACGGGGACTATAGCGGGACCGAGGTGGACTGCTATTCCCGGGGATTCAACCGCAAGGTGCAGTTGCTGCTGCACTTCGAGAAGAGCAGGCTTGAGCGGGCCGGGGTTCTCAAGGCGCAGCTGGCCCATACCCGCAATTACCGGGCCTCCCAGCTTTTCGACTTCATCCACACCATCACCAATCCGGTGGAGGAACGGCTCGACGAGGCGGCCGGAGAAACCGGGGCCGATGCGGAGCTGGTCGGCTTTGTCCGCATCTATGTGCGCAAACTCAACGAGCTGCTGGACCGCCACATGGATCAGGTACCGCCGGACAGCATCAAGAACAAGCTGCTGCGCGACTTTTTCGAAGCCCTGCGCCCGGATTACGGCGATGCGGTCATCAACCGCGCCCAGGCCTTTCTCAAGGCGGTCAAGGAGATCGTCAAACGGAACTTTTCCCCCAAATATTTCTACCGCACCTCGGAGATCATCGAGGAAGCCCGCGGCCTGGGGGCGGGGGTGGTCATTCCCCATCCGGAGCAGTTCTGGCCGATCCTGCTGGCCGACTATGACGTGGACGGCTATGAGGTCTGGAACCCCCAGTCACGGGAGTACACCGATTTTCTCATCTCCGTGCTCAACCGGAAGAACCGGGAAGCCGGCCCGTCAAAAAAACGGCTGCTGGTTTTCATGGGGGACGACACCCACATGAGCGAGAAGACCAGGCCGCCGCACGAGCGCGATCACCTCAAGGTCTCCCGGGAGATCGGGGTGCAACCGCCCTGGAGCGACCTGGCCATCCGCAAGAAACTGGTGGTGGCCCACATGGACAAACACGACGTGCTGGAAGAGTACAAGGCCAGACTGGCGGGATGATCCTGGGTTGTAACTATTGAACCTTCTTACGAAAAAGACGAACCATTCGAGGCATGCGCATGTCCACCAAAAAGTTTGACTACGAATCACTGCAGGACGCCCACTCCATCAAGAGCTACCTGGTCTCCCTGATCGACTCCCTCGAGAAGGGGCGCATCATCCTCAAGTCCGACGGCGAGGAGCTGGCCATGCGGGTGGATGATCTGATGAAGTTTTCGGTGCAGGCCAAGAAAAAGGACGGGCAAAACAAGCTGTCCATAAAATTATCCTGGTCGGAGAGCAGACCGGTCATCAAGGACGAGCGCGCCTCCTCCATGAGCATCGGCTCGTGATGGCGCCCGCACCATGCTGACCGCCGCGCTCAAGGAAAATCTCAGCTTCATGGTCGTCGAGGTGACGCGCCAGCTCGACGAGACCTTCGATCTCCTGGCAAACGGCGGGGCAGCCGCCTTCCAGAAGATCAACAGCCGGGACGACTACATCGACAACCTCAAGACGGTGATTGAGAACTGCTGTTTCACCACCTTGGGCGAGGCCAAGGCCATCACCCAGCGGGAGAGGGACAGCATCCAGGCAACCCACACCATCTGCGTCAACCTGGAGCGCATCGGCGACTTCTGCGTCAGCGCGGCGGACCAGCTCCACTACCTCAACAATCACGCCATCCTCCAGCATTTCGATTATCAGCGGATCTTCGACCTCCTTGCCGAACACCTGCAGGCGGTGATCCCGGTGCTCAAGAAAGGCGACATGGGCAAGGCCCTCGCCATCTGCCGGGCCGAAAACCAGATCGACGTTATCTACAAGGAAAACTTCGACAAGATCATGGAGGCGCTCCGGAGCGGCAAGGAGATCGAAAATCTGATCACCGTGCTCTTCATCTTCCGCTATCTGGAGCGGATGGGCGATTCGTTGCTCAATATCGGCGAGGCCTTGCTCCTTTCCATCCTGGGCGAGAAGATCAAGATCGAACAGTTCCAGGCCCTGGAGGAAACTCTCAGCAAGTCGGGATTGCGCGCCGACCTGGCCGAGGTGGAGTTTTCCTCCATCCTGGGCAGCCGTTCCGGCTGCCGGATCCGCAAGGTTCAGGGCCATGACGGGCAGCCGCTGATCGCCCCCCAGACCCAGAGCAGCATCTTCAAAGAGGGCAACAAGGAGAAGATCCTGGCCGAGAAGAAGAACCTGGAGCGCTGGAACGAGATCTTCCCCGGTCTGACCCCCAGGCTGTTCAGCCATCAGGAATCGGAGGAGACCGCCTCCCTGCTCGTGGAGTTTCTCCCCGGCCGGACCTTCGAGGCCATTCTCCTCAAGGGCGACCCCGACGAGTTGGACACGGTCTGCACCCTGCTGCACGCCACGGTCCTGGAGATCTGGCAGCGGACCAAAAATGAGGTCCAGGTCAAGGCCAACTTCATCCCGCAGATCATGGCCCGGATGCACAGCGTGCTCAGCGTGCATCCCGACTTCCACCGGGTCCGCCAGGACATCGGTTCCTCGGAGGTCATGCCCACCGACGAGCTGCTGGCCAAGTGCCGCCGCATCGAAGAGAAACTGGCCGCTCCCTTCTCGGTCTTCATCCACGGCGATTTCAACGTCAACAACATCATCTACAACGCCGCCCGGGAGCGCATCCAGCTCATCGATCTCTACCGCTCCCGCGAGGCGGACTACATCCAGGACGTGTCGGTGTTCATCGTCTCCAACTTCAGGCAGCCGGTCTTTCAGACGCATCTGCGGGAGCGGCTCAACTGGATCACCCAAAATATGTACCAGATGGCGAAGGATTTCGCCGTCGAGCAGGACGATGAAACCTTCGAGGTGCGCATGGCCCTGGCCTTGGCCCGCTCCTTTTACACCTCCACCCGTTTTGAGTGGAACAACGAGTTTGCCCATGAGATGTTTTTGCGCTCCCACTTTCTGCTGGAAAAGGTGCTGGCCCATCAGGACAAGCCATGGCGCACTTTTTCCCTGCCGTCCGGCATCATGTACTACTGAAATTTCACAAAGAGGTGTTTCCTTGAAAAAAATAGGTGTTATCGGCATTCCCGGCGGCTGGTCGTCCGAGAAACTCGCCGATGCGGTGGCGGAGCGCACCGGTTTCCGCCTGCTGATGGATCCGGGCGCGGTGCGGCTCGATATGCCCTCGGGCCGGGCGTTCTCCGGCGGGGTGGAGCTCAATTCCCTGGACGGTCTGATCATCAAGAAGATCGGCACGGACTACTCCCCGGACCTGCTCGACCGGCTGGAGATCTTCCGCTTCCTGGCCGGACGGGGGCTGTCGATCTTTTCCAATCCGCTCAACATCATCCGGGTGCTGGACCGGCTCACCTGCACCATCACCCTGCAGCTCGCCGCAATTCCCATGCCGCCGCTGACCATCACCGAGGATATCGATGCGGCCATGGACGCGGTGGCGACATATGGAGAGGCGGTTTTCAAACCGCTTTACTCCACCAAGGCGCGGGGCATGATTGTGCTGCGGCCCGACAGGGAGACCCGGGCGGCCATCGAGAAATACAAAGCCGCGCACCGGATCATGTACATCCAGAAGAAGATCGAGCTGAACGGCCGTGATCTGGGAGTAGTCTTCCTGGGCGGCCGGTATCTCACCACCTACGCCCGTACCTGCCGCAACGACTCTTGGAATACCACCACCGCCTCCGGCGGCAGGTACCAGCCCCACGAGCCGCCGGAGGAGATCATCGCCCTGGCGCATAAAGCCCAGGCCCCCTTCGGCCTCGACTTCACCTGCGTTGATGTAGTGGAGACCGCCGAGGGTCCTCGGGTGTTCGAGGTCTCCGCCTTCGGCGGTTTCCGGGGCATTCAGGAGGCCTGCGGCATTGACGCGGCCAAACATTATGCGGACTATGTCTGCGGGAGGATTGGGGCATGAAGGGAAACGCCACGGAACGTCACGAGATGGTGCAGCGCCTCCGCACGGAGTTTCCGGCTGCCCTGCAGCTTGTTCTCGCTTTTGATGACTGCCGGATCGGGGTGCGGACCAATTCCCTCGCCCTGACCGATACCCTGCGGGAGTACTTCAGCGATTTTCTTTCGGACGCCCCGGCCTGGGACATGCTGGTCACCGCCCATGAGGCGGAGCCGCCTCAGCTTCCCCATGCCTTCATGACCAAGGAGCCGGACCCGGGCAAGAACAAGATCAAGGAAGAGTTTGTCGATCTGGCCGACGGCCGCGTGGTGCGTAAGCGGCTTACCGGCATGGTCTTCGTCTTCGGCGGCGAAGACAGTCTGGCCATCGGCCCCTGCCTGGACAACGCCAACCAGGTGATCAACTTCATCAACAACCGCTTCATCAGCTGGAAACTCCGGCAGGGATGCCTGCTGGGCCATGCCGCCGGCATCGGCCTCCATGGCTGCGGGCTGGCGCTGGCCGGCTTCTCGGGCATGGGCAAGTCCACCCTGGCTCTGCACCTGATGAGCCGGGGCGCGGACTTCATCAGCAATGACCGGGTGCTGCTCCGGGAGGATGGCGCGGGCCTCTTCCTCTACGGCGTGGCCAAGCTGCCCCGCATCAATCCCGGCACCGCGCTCAACAACCCCGACCTGGCCGGGGTCATCCCGCCCCAAGACCGGGAACGGTTCGCCGGCCTCGCCCCTGAGGCCCTCTGGATCCTGGAGCACAAGTACGACGTGTTCCTCGACCACTGCTTCGGCCCCGGCCGATTTACCCTGGCCGCCTCCATGGCCGGGCTGGTGATCCTCAACTGGCAACGAAGCCCGGCCCCTACCGTGTTGCGAGAGGTGAATATCCGGCAGCGGCGGGACCTTCTCCCCGCCTTCATGAAATCCGCGGGTCTTTTCTTCCTGCCGGAGCACGGCGAGGAGATCGATCATTCCGAGGAGGTCTATCTGGAGCGCCTCGTCAAAACACGGGTCTACGAGATCAGCGGCGGCATCGATTTCGACCGGGCCTGCGATGCCTGCCTGGGAATCCTGGCCGAATGCCGCGACCGCTGACAAACGAAACGGGCATTATCGCATGAAGATCAAGGTATGCAGGGAGATAACCCTGCCGGACCCCGTTCGGGTGGCACTCTACCGGCGCAGCCCCGAACTGGGGCCGCGGCTGCTCTTCTTCAGCGGCGGCAGCGCCCTGCGGGGAGTGAGCCGGGAACTGATCCACTACACCCACAATTCATGCCACATCATGACCGCCGTCGATTCCGGCGGCAGCTCAGCCACCCTGCGGCAGGCGTTTTCCATGCCCTCCATCGGCGATATCCGGGCCAGGCTCATGGACCTGGCCGATCAGAGCGTACAGGGCAACCCGGAGATGTACCGGCTCTTTGCCTACCGCTTTCCCAAGGAGACGCAACAGGAAGTGCTCCTCGCCGAGCTAAGGAGCATGGTGGCGGGACGGCACCGGCTGGTGTCGGTCATACCCGACCCCTTGCGCAAGATTGTCCGCCATCACCTGAAGATCTTCCAGGCCCGGATGCCGGAGAACTTTGCTCTGGCCGGAGCCAGTGTCGGGAACCTTGTGCTCACTGCCGGGTATCTGGATAACGGCCGGCACCTCGACACGGTGATCTTCCTCTTTTCAAAACTGGTCGAGGCACGGGGCACGGTCCGGCCGGTGCTCAACCGTTATCTTCACTTGGGGGCCTTGCTTGCCGACGGACAGGTGGTGGTGGGCCAACATCTCCTCACCGGCAAGGAGGTTCCTCCCCTGGAGAAGAAGATCGTTCACCTCTTTTTGAGCATGACAACCTCTCCCACCAGCAAGGGCGCGGTCTGGCCACGGGTGCGCGACAAGCTCTCCAAGCTGATCCATTCCGCCCAACTGATCTGCTATCCCATGGGAAGCTTCTATTCCAGTATCATTGCCAGCTTGTTGCCCGAGGGGGTGACCGAGGCCATCCAGCACAACATCTGCCCAAAGGTCTATATCCCCAGCATGAACAGGGATCCTGAGGCTGTTGGCCTGACACTCATGGACCAAATCGAAACCCTGCTGCGCTACCTGAAGAAAAACAACCCTGACATTCCAACCCGTCAGGTATTGAACTGTGTTCTGGTTGACTCAAAAAATGGAATCTATTCCGGGGAAGTGGACCAAAAACGGCTTCTGGAATTGGAAATTCAGTTAATTGACTGTCCGCTGGTCAGTGAAGAAAGCGCCCCCTACTGCGAACCGAGATTGCTGGTCCCCCTGCTGCTCTCGCTTTCGTAGCCAGATCATGACCGGAGAGGAAAGAATGAATAAGCAGCACGGTGGGCAACAACCCGACCCAAAAAGCCTGGAAAGCATTGTCGACGATCTGGCCATGCAATTCCGGGTTCCGCAGGAAATCATCAGACCGTTATTACTATGCGCCTATCAGGAGCTCATGACAGAGGCGGTGGTCAAGGATTTCGTCTCCATCTTTGCCATGCGCATGGTGCGTGACCGATTTGCAGCAAAGGGGAATGGCGGCGAGTGGTAAGGCAAACACCGTAGACCGAGCCCTTTTCCCCTAAAGCAGTCGACTATACTTGATGTCAACGGTGTGCGTGGCATCGGCTACCGCATGCAGGGCCAGGGCAGGATTGTCGATTTCCCGGGGATCTCAGACAAAGAGATCGGTCAGCTCGAATCTCTCCCCGTCAAAAAGGCCCAGGTCGGTGATTTTGAGGGCCGGGATCACGGGCAGGGCCAGAAAGGCCATGGTCATGAAGGGGGTCTGCAGGAAGCAGCCGTTCTCCTTGACCCCCTGCTCAATCCCGCTGTAGTTTCGGGCCATTTCCTCGCAGCTGCCCAACCCCATGAGGCCTGCCACCGGCAGCGCCATCAGGCGCTCCTCCCCGCCCTGCACGAAACAGATGCCGCCCCCGCTTTCCCCGAGCAGGTTCACGGCCCGGGCCAGATCCGTGTCGTTGCAGCCGACGGCAATGAGGTTGTGGGAGTCGTGGGCAATGGAAGAGGCCATGGCCCCGCGCTTCAAGCCAAAGCCCCGGACAAAGCCGATGGCCGGGGGCGCCGGCGCATAGCGGTTCTGGACCAGGATCTTCAACAGATCCGCGCACGGATCCGCCTCGACCACGGTGCTGCCCAAAGGTACGGGGTGAGACCCGGCGCCGGTGACAATCCGGCCGTCCGTCACCTCGATGACCTTGACCCGCCCACCCCTTGCCTGCACCTGCAGCTGCCCGGCCGTAAGCAGGGCCGCGCTGAAGCGGTTGATCGGCACAGGCGGCGCGGCTTCAAAAAGGACTTGCCCCCTGTCGCTGACCATCTCGCCATTGATCCAGACACCGCTGACCTCCAGACTCTCAAGGTCATCCACCATGATGAAATCGGCCGGATCCCCCTTTTGCAGCAACCCCACCCCGAGGTGGTAATGGCGCACCGGATTGACGCAGGCGCATTGCAGCAGGTCAAAAAGATCATGCCCCAGGCGGAGTCCCTGTTTGACCAGGAGGTTGATGTGGCCGCGGGCCAGGTCCGTTGGTTTCAGATCATCGCTGCAGAGCATGCATTGCCCGGGATGGCTGGTGACGAGCGGATGCAACACCTCGAAATCGCGGGCGCTCGAGCCCTGACGGAGCATGATCTTCATGCCCAGGGCCAGTTTCTCGTAACACTCCTCCAAATTGCCCGATTCATGATCGGTGCTGATCCCCGCCTGCACGTAGGCGATCAGCGCCTCCCCCCGCAACCCCGGAGCGTGGCCGTCCACCCTTTTGCCCAGCTTCGCGGCCGCACCAAGCTTGGCCATGACCTCCGGATCCCGGCCGATGACCCCGGGAAAATTCATCATCTCGGCAAGAAAGAAGATGTCCTCCCGCCGGAGCAGCGCTTCCACCTCCCGGGCGTCAAGGGTGGCCCCGGAGTTTTCAAACCCGGTGGCCGGCACGCAGGAGGGGGCGCCGAAATAAAACTTCAATGGCGCCTGCTTGCCGCTGTCGATCATGAAGTCGATGCCAGGGATGCCGAGGACATTGGCGATCTCATGGGGGTCGGCCACCACGGCCACGGTGCCGTGGGTCACCGCTTTGGCGGCAAAGGCGGCCGGGGTGAGCATGGAGCTTTCGATATGGATATGGGAATCGATCAGCCCCGGCAGAATAAAGGGGCCTTTGGTCGCAGGGTCGGGAAGGATGTCGATGATCCGCCCCTGGTCGATCACCAGGGTGCCGGGGAATTGCCTGCGGGCCACGGGGTCAACAACAATGCCGGAGATCTTTTTCATCACTTCTCCGTTTTCCGGGCGATATACACCACATGCCGCCGCCCGCCCCGGCCAGGGCGTTGGCGGTTCACCGAAAACCCGGCCGCCTGCAGCCGTTTTTCAAAGGCCGCGTCCGGATCCTCGGACCACACCGCGAACACCCCGCCCGGCTTCAGGGCGTTTCGGCTTGATTCCAGCGCCTTCCTGCCGTACAGATAATCGCCCCTGCCCTGGTCCCCCTCGTAGGGGCCTTCGTACAGGTCGAGGATGATGGCGTCAAAGCGCTGCTCCCTGCCCTGCTTCGCCGCCTCAGCAATCACCTTGGCCACATCGCTGATCTTCACCGTGACCCGGGGGTCGTCCACCGCCCCGTTGGTTAATTGGGCAATGGGCCCCTGGCACCAGGTGACCATGATCGGATTGAGTTCCGCCACCACCACCTCGGCCTCGGCAGGGAGATGGTCCAGGGCCGCCTTGAGCGTATACCCCATGCCCAGTCCGCCCACCAGCACCCTGGGCCTCTTGATCCGCTGCAAGGGGGCGCAGGCCAGCTCCGAGAGAACGATCTCGGAGCGATTGGCCGAGGAGGTCATCAGCACCCTGCTGTCGATGGTGATGAGAAAATCCGTCTCGCCCCGCTGCCGCAGATCAAGGAGCCCCTCGTCGGTATCAATGCTGTCCACTATTCGCCATGGTTGCGCCATCTATAATGCTCCGATTTTTTGCACCCGCCCCACTGCCCCGCTTTCCAACCGGACCTTGATGCCGTGGGGATGGGTGGGGGATTTGGTCAGGATATCCTTCACTATGCCCTCGGTGAGCTTGCCCGAGCGCTGGTCCTCCTTGAGGACGATGCACACCCGCAACCCGGCTGTGATCTCGCTGCGATTTCCGCCGCTCATGCCGATCCTCGCTTGCTTTCCCGCTGGATCAGCGCCAGCAATCCGGCAAAGGTATCGACAAAGTAATGCGGCGTGGTCTGGCCAGGGCTGCTCGGGTTTTCCACGTTTACCCCGTACTGAAGCCCCTGTTCGGTCAGCGCCTTGTACTTTTTCATCTTGCCCGCGTATTTGGCGCTGGGCCGCTCTTTCTCGGCCAGCAACCCAAGAGCCACCAGGATCTTGTTCGCCTTTACCGTGGAAATATCAACCTGATTAAGCTTCAGCAGGTTGGTGAGGGAATCTGTTTTTTCCACCGCGTCCTCCTTGCAGGCCGTCTCCGGAAAACACCAAACCGGGAGGCGACCAGGTGTTGTTGGGCTTCAGCCGGACTGGCCCAAGCCGTCCGCCATAAGCAGGGTCTCAAGGCAATGCTCCCGGATACCGTAAAACTCCTTGATCCCCCGGATCTGGGCCAGCAGCTCCGCCTGCCTCGCCGCCCCCTCCCTCTTCACCCCCAGGATCATCTTGTTCTTGCTCGTGTGTTCCAGGGAAACGAACTCGAAGATCTGGGTCTCGTAGCCCGATGCCTCAAGGAGCAGCCCGCGCAGGGAGTCGGTGACCATCTCCGCTTCCTGGCCCATATGGATGCCGTGTTTGAGCATGGGTTTGAGCAGCTCGGGGCTGTGCATCTGGGGACGGATCTGCTTGTGGCAGCACGGCGCGCACATGATGATGGAGGCCCCGGAGCGGATGCCGAGGTGGATGGCGTAATCCGTGGCCATGTCGCAGGCGTGCAGGGCGATCATGATGTCGATTCCCTTTGGCGTGTAGCTCCGGATGTCGCCCCGGACAAAGGAGAGGGTGTCGAGGTGCAGCCTCTGGGCCGCCTTGGCGCACAGATTGACAAGATCCTCCCGCAACTCCACCCCGGTCACCGTGGCGGTGAGCCCCAGGCTGGCGCGCAGATAGTCCTCCATGGCAAAGGTGAGGTACCCCTTGCCCGAGCCGAAATCAACCACCCGCACCAACGCCTGCTCCTTGAGCTTGGCATCCCCAATGGCGTGGTCCATAACCTCGATGAACTTGTTGATCTGCTTCCACTTGCGCGCCATGGAGGGGATCAACTGGTGCTGCGCGTTGACAACCCCCAACTCCTTGAGAAACGGCCGCCCGAGATCGAGAAAACGCTCCTTGGCGCGGTCATGCTCCTGGGGGGCGATCTCCCTCACCGCCCCCTTGCCCCGCTGCAGGGTGCACTTGCCCTTCTTGCTCCTGGACAACTGGATATCCTCACCCACGGTCTGCAGATGCGCATTGTTGAACGAGGTGGCGCACAGCTCGCGGATGGCGGCGATGCCTGCGGGGATGGAGAGGTTTTTGGTGATGTCCCTGGTCTGGTAGCGGTAGAGAAAGGAGAGGTGTTCCCGCCCCTTCAGGGTGAGCCGCCGGACAAAGACCCGGTCCAACCCCGGTTCCGTACCGCAGTATTTGCCCAAGATGAGTTTGACAAAGGTATTGCCGGCCAGACATTCCCCCAGCAGGCTGAAAAAAATCTCGCTCTGGCCCTCCATCCCTTGTACCCCTGTTTGCGTCTCAGTCGTCATCACGCCCCGTTTGCATGCCTTGCCGATGTTGGTTCATGGTTGCTTTTGTATTCATATTTGCGCCGCAGCGCCAATGGTTTTTTTCTGTACCATAAATTGATGCCGCGCAACAACACGTCACCCCGGCGGAGGCCGGGGTCCAGCCTTGCTGCAATTGACCGAAAAGACTGGATCGGAGTCTCGCTTCGCCCCCCTTACCTCCGGCCTCCGCCGGGATGGCGAAACAGAGCATTTCCCTCGTTGTCACGAGTCCATCATATCACTTTGCATCCCCTGACGAATATGGTCAAATACCGCGCAGCAATTCGACTCTTCATGGGTGGAAAAAGCTTTTGCTGACCGCTGAACAATCTCGCAAGGAAACGCACATGGCAAACCCGTTGCAGGAACAACTTCTCAAGGCCGGGCTGGCCAGTAAAAAACAGGCCAAAAAGGCCGAGCACGAAAAGCGGATCAGCCGCAAGCAGCACAACGGCAATCCCCCCGCACCGGTCAGCAACGCAGCGCGGGAAGAACAGGCGGCCAAGGATCAGCGCAACCGCGAACTCAACCGTGAGCGTGCCGAGGAGAGCCGGCTGCGCGAGCAGAAGGCCCAGGTAAAACAGCTCATCGAGACCAATCGTCTGCCCAAGGATGACCGGGGCGAGCCGTACCATTTTGCCGAACAGAACAAGATCAAACGAATCTTCGTCTCCGAGGAGATGGCCGACCAGCTCAGCCGGGGCCAGTTGGCCATTGTCAAACTCGGCGCAGGCTACGAGGTGGTCCCGGCCAAGTCGGCCCGCCAGATAGCGAGCCGCGACCAGGAAGCGGTGATTGTCTTTCACGAAAAGGCATAGGAGGGAATCGTGAGCGAATGCTCCCGTTATGTGCAATGGTGGGCGATACTGGGATCGAACCAGTGACCCCTGCCGTGTGAAGGCAGTGCTCTCCCGCTGAGCTAATCGCCCTGATGATGTATTGAATAATAGTATATTCCGCCGCCGTCAACAACCGAACTTTGCCGCGGCAAAAGAAACTGGGGAGTATCCCTGATTTTCCCGGAATGCCATGGTTAGGAGTCGAGTCATGCAACTTCAATCCGCTTTTTTCGAAACCCACGCCATCCGCCGTGTCTATGACGAGGAAACCGAAACCTGGTGGTTCTCGGTGGTGGATATCATTCAGGCGTTGACCCAGCAGCCGGATTTTCAGACGGCACGCAAGTACTGGAACAAACTCAAGGAACGGCTGGGCAAGGAAGGCAGTCAGTCGGTGACAAATTGTCACCGACTGAAACTGCCCGCTGCTGATGGCAAGAATTACCAGACCGACGTGGCCACCGCCGAGACCCTGCTGCGTTTGGTGCAATCCGTTCCCAGCCCGAAGGCGGAGCCGATCAAGCTCTGGCTGGCCAAAGTAGGCCACGAGCGCATGCAGGAAATGGCCGATCCGGCGCTGTCGCTGGAACGCGCTCGCGAAACCTGGCAGAAGCACGGGCGCAGCGAAAAATGGATCCAGCAGCGCATGACCGGGCAGGAAACGCGCAACAAGCTGACCGATTACTGGGCAAGCCACGAAATCACCAAAAAGGAGGAATTCGCCATTCTCACCAGCATCATCCACCAGGAATGGTCGGGGGTGAGCGTGAAGACGCACAAGGCGATGAAGGGTTTGCAGGATCAGAACCTGCGCGACCACATGAGCGAGGCGGAACTGATTTTCACCGCCCTGGCGGAGTTATCGACACGACAGATTGCCGAGACGGATGAAGCAACCGGGATGACTGAAAACAAGGGGGCGGCAAAAAAAGGCGGGACGATAGCCAAGCAAGCGCGCAAGGCGCTGGAGGCCAAGACCGGCAAAGCGGTGGTCTCCGGAGAGAATTTTTTGCCGCCCGCCAAGCCGCGCCCCAAGAAGAAGGGATAAGCGATTGATATGACCTCCCCATCTCTCCCCGCACCATTATGTCCCTGATCACTCTGTGGCTGGAAAGCCTGCTCACTCCCTGCCCCCGGTATCTCCGGCGGATGGGTTTTCTCCGGGAACAGCTTGCCATCGAAGCCCGTTGCCAACGAAACCGCGCCAGCTGGGAGCCGCACCTCAAACGCAGCCGCGCCGCCATCCTTGCCGCAGCCGACTCCTGCAAAGAGCACGGCACCGCCCTGATTCTGGGGGGCGGTCTGATCAACGACGTGCCCCTGGCCGAGCTGGCCGGTCGTTTTCAGCAGGTGGTCCTGGCCGATATCCTGCACCTGCCCCGCAACCGCCGCAAAGCCGAAGCCGTGGCCCCCAACATCACCTGCCTTGATTTCGACTGCACCGGAGCGGTGGAGAAACTGTACCAGGCAGGCAATGCCCTTGACGACGAGACGGCGCTCACCCTTTTTCGCCAGGCATCCCCAATCCTGCCCGCTGGTCTCGCCACAGGCTGCGATCTCATTGTCTCCGTGAATCTTGCCTCCCAGCTCGGCTACCTGCCTGCCAAGTGGCTGAAGAAAGGACGTGCCCGGGACGACACGTTTTCCCTGCATCTTCGGAGGGCCGCAGCGCTTCGGCATTTGGAGTGGCTGCGGGATCTGCCCGGAATACACCTCCTCATTGGAGACCGCGCCCTGGTGGTACGAGGCTTGGATGAAAGCGAGGTGGAGCGGGAGGTCATTCTGGGGGAGGGGGATCTGGAGTCCCCCTGTGATAGTTGGGTTTGGCGATTCGCCCCAGCCCCGGAATGGGATCGGCGTCACCACCTGGAACTTGAAGTTGGGGCCTATGTTCTCCAGGAAGGTCTTCCCGGAATTGCGCCATCTGCCCCTCTCAATGAATAGGTACGATCTTCTCGTCCTTGAGGCAGCATTTCTTGTGCTTCTTGCCGCTGCCGCAGGGACAGGGATCGTTGCGACCCACCTTGAATTCCCTGTTGCGTGCCGGCCTGGCAGCCGATCCTGCTTGTGATCGCTGCTCCAGCCAGTAGGCATGGATCTCCCTGACGCCGGGCGCGATGCCGTCCTGGAGGAGTTCCATCTCTTCGTCACCCAGTTCATGCCCCCGCCAGTTGGTGACCTCGGCAAAGGCGACTATGGGCGCCATCGGTCGCAACAGCCGCTCCATGGCAACGTTCCATTCTTTCGCCGCCAGGGTCACGCCCAGCCAGTACCCTTCACACCATTCATCGACAACGGTGTAGGTTTTGCCCTTGACCGTGCGCTCCATGAAAATCGGCTCGAAAACCTCCGGGTGTTCCATCAGCATCCAGGAAATCCCGTTCATGTGCCTCACCATCAACGAAAAGATCTCTTCGAATTCCTTCTCGTTTTCCCAGACCGGTTCGAAGTCGCCCCAGACCGCCGGCAGCCACTGCGAAGGCATGACCGACACCGGCCCGCTGACAATGGCGGTGAACAGCCCGTCCAGGGTCGAGATATCCAATACCCCCTCGTCCTTGCCTTCGGTGTCGGCGTCCTCGTCAATGCGATCCAGCAGGAAATCATCGAGGCGGTCGAGTTCTTTACTGCTTAACGGCGTGGACAAATTCTTCACGGCTCCGCTCCTCCTGATTTAAGCCACCAGAGACTGCCGGGACATGGCGTCGATCAGCTTTTCGCTCTGCTCCTGGGACTGGGTGAGTTTGGCTTTGAGCTGGTCGCAGAGGGCCATTAGTTCATCGACCTTGGCGACGATGCGGTGTTGTTCGGCGAGAGGAGGCATGGGAACAATGCAACCACGCAACTGGGTTTTGTTGATAGAAGCCAAATTTGTTGTTTGCTTGCTTGAGTTGGCGAAATACTCACGGGCAATGAATGAATTCAGATACTTCTCCAGCCAAAACTCATTTTGCTCTTCGATGATAAGGCGAGCTTTGAAAACATGGTTTTGGTGAGCAACCAATGGCAGCTCACCCTTCCATATAGCGGTTCTTCCAACTTTGTCCCAATCACCGCCCTCTGTAACAAGGAGATCGCGGGCTACAACAGTAAATTTCTCAAGTTCTTCTTTGGGAATTTCGATTTCCTTCATCATGCCTAACCCAAGAAAACCACGTTGAACATTTGCTACACGAAGATAGGGCACACTCACAACTTTACGACCGGCAAGTTTTCTGCCCTTTGTCACTCCGCTGGTGATGTTAACGATATTTTCAAATCTGGTGAACGCCCATCCTTTTGGAATGTCAAAAGACTCTTCCTCCTCCGTTATCTTCGGGAGTGGAGTTTCCTTCCTGATCTTCCCTTCCTTGATGAGCCGGGCCTTTTCCTTGACAATTTTTTCCAGCAGTACGCTGGCCGGTTCGTCGTTGGGGTCTTGGAGGACGAGTTTGCCCAGGACTGCCAGTTGGAGGATGGTTTGTTTGAGTTGGTCGATGGACTCTTCGGTGGTGAACAGGGTATCGAAGTGGATGGCGATCCGTTGCCAGGACTCGGCAAACTCCTGGTGGTCGGGTGCTGCGGTGAGGGTGGCAAGCAGGGTTTCCACCAGGGTCTGGTGGGTGGCGCTGCTGTCAGCCTGTTGCCGTTCCAACCGGTCGCAGAGGGCCATGAGTTCATCGACCTTGGCGACGATGCGATGTTGTTCGGCAAGGGGAGGAAGTGCAATTACAGCCTCAGATATCTGCTTTCCGGACAGATGATCCACGGTCGTATATGCTTTTACACCCTGTAATTCAGCCAACCTAGCTTGTAGGCCTTCAGCTATAAATCTCTGCCCGAGAACATCATAAAAGAATATTAACCGTGCAACTCGTTGATTCAGCAAAGCAAGTTCGTTTACCCATGACGCCACACGGAATTGCCCATCCATGCCAACGAGATAGTCCCCTGTTTTCACAAGAAATTCTTCTTTATATTCTCCAGAATAATAAGTGTTCGTAAACGGCTGGCCAACATCTCGGATTCGTATCAATGGCAATCCATCGCCATCTTCATTAAAATGCGTTGATTTGAATGCAAAGCCAGCTTGTACAACTGCGATATCTCCAAGCCTCGCCCATTCCCACCCCTTCGGCAGGTCAAACGGCTTTTCCTCGTCCCTGATCTCCGGCAACGACTTCTGTTTCTTGACCTTCCCTTCCTTGATGAGCCGTGCCTTCTCCTTGGCGATCTTGCCCAACAGCACGGAAGCCGGTTCATCGTCGGGGTGCTGGGCCACCAGCATGCCGCGCACGGCCAGCTCCAGAATCAGCTCCCGCAGTTTCTTGATGCCATAGGGGCTTCGATTTGCCGCACTGACGCGGCCCCGGCCACCATTGGCCTTGGTCACCGGAGCAGCGGTCCAGATATCGAGATGTTCACCCAGCAGGTTCAGCATTGTCAGGTCATCCCGCACTTTCGCTGGAAGCAAGCAGATTCATGGTCAAACGGATCAGCAGATCCTTCTGCTTGGGGTCGCTTTCCGCGATCAGCAGGGCCAGGGCGACCAAGCCGTTGTCGTTGATGCCGGACCGGTCGAGCAGGTTGTTTTCCCGCAGGAAGAGCAGGAAGAGGAACGAGCCGATACGTTTGTTGCCGTCGCTGAAGGGGTGGTCCTTGATGACGAAGTAGAGGAGATGGGCTGCCTTTTCCTCGACGCTGGGGTAGAGATCCTGACCGCCGAAGGTCTGGTCGAGATTGCCGAGGATGGACTGAAGAGCGTGCTCCCGCTCCCGGCCGAACAAATCGGTGGCCTCGCCCCGGCCACTCAGCTCGGAGTGCAGGGCGGTGATGGCTGCCCGGGCCTGGTGATAATCAAAGGATTTCCCTGCACCGTGCCGATCCTTGGGCAGCTCCAACCTGTCTTCATCGTATTGCAGAAGCAGCGACCAGGATTTGGCATAGCGGCTCACCACCTCCAGAACCGCCTTGCCCTCATCGGTCACCAGCTCATGGCGCTGCAAGGTCCGGGAGAGCAGGGCCACCGCCTGCTCCATTTCGCTCAGGCCTTTTTCGGCCAGGCGGTGGCGGTTCAACGTATAGCCCTGGATAAGATGCTGCTTTAAAACATTGGTGGCCCAGATGCGGAACTGGGTGCCGCGTGGTGATTTGACGCGGTATCCCACCGAGATGATGACATCAAGATTATAGAAGGCAACCGGCTTATCGGAGTTGGCAATATGCATTTTTTGCATATTGCTTTTCTCTTGCAGTTCTCCTTCCCGAAAAACGTTCCGGAGGTGGCGGGAGACAACGGACTGATCTCTCTGGAAGAGTTCCACCATCTGGGCCTGGGTCAACCAGACCGTCTCCGCCGCCAGATGCACATCCAGTATAGCCTGCCCGTCGCGGGACTGATAGATGATGACCTCGCCATGTTCAGGCTGCCCTGAATTCTGCATTCTCAATTCTTCATTCTTCATTTATTCCTCCCCAGACAACCCATGAGCTCCTTCCTCAGCGCCTCGCGGGTTTCGGCCACCTCGGCTTGCAGCTTGCGATACTTGGCCAGCAGCTCTTCGGGATCGTGGCTTTCCTGCTCGCCGACATGGGGGTTCTTGATATCCAGGTTGTAGCCGGAGGCCTTGATCTGGCAGATATCCACCTTCCAGGCGTGTTCGTTTTCTTCGCGGTTCTCCCACCAGACTTTTTCCGGCCCGAACTCCTCGATGCGCATGGGCTTGGTCTTGGAGTAGGACTTGCAGCCTGCCGGATAGGGATGCTCGTAGTACCAGACCTCCCTGGTCGGCGTGCCCTTGGTAAAAAAGAGCAGGTTGGTCTTGATCCCGGTGTAGGGGCTGAACACCCCGTTGGGCAGCCGAACAATGGTGTGCAGATTGCACTCTTCCAGGAGCTTTTCCTTGATCCGGGTCTTGACGCCCTCGCCGAACAGGGTGCCGTCCGGCAAGACGATGGCGGCCCGGCCGCCGTCCTTGAGCAGATGCATGATCAAAAGCAGGAAGAGATCGGCGGTTTCGCGGGTTCGGAAGGCGGCCGGGAAGTTGCCCTCGATGCCGTCTTCCTCCATGCCGCCAAAGGGCGGATTGGTGACCACCACATCCACCCGCTCCTTGGGGCTGTAATCGCGCAGGGGCCGGGCCAGGGTGTTGTCGTGGCGGATGTTGGAGGGCACCTCGATGCCGTGCAGCAGCATGTTGGTGGTGCACAAGAGATGCGGCAGGGCCTTTTTCTCCACCCCATGGACCTGCTGCTGCAAGACCTGCTCGCCTGCCGCGGTGTTGACGTACTTTCCCCTGACATGCTCGATGGTGCAGGTGAGAAAGCCGCCGGTGCCGCAGGCCGGGTCCAGCACCTTTTCGCCGAGCTTGGGGTCGATCATATCAACCATGAACTGGGTCACGGCGCGGGGGGTGTAGAACTCCCCGGCGTTGCCGGCGGACTGCAGGTCTTTAAGGATTTTTTCGTAGATATCGCCGAACTGGTGGCGGTCGGCGGAACGGTTGAAGCTGATCTCCTCGATCTTGTTGATCACCTGCCGGATCAGGGTACCGTTTTTCATGTAGTTGTAAGCGTCCTCAAAAACGCCGCGCACCACCAACCCCCGGCCGTTGGTGCCGGAAGTGATCTGGATATCCTTGAGCGCCTTGAACAGCTTGTTGTTGATGAACTCCAACAGCTCTTCGCCGGTAATGCCCTCCGGGTCGGCGGCCCAACTGCGCCACCGCAGCCGCTCGGGGATCGGGGACTTGTAACGGTCGCTGAGCAGCTCCAGCTCCTGTTCCTGATCGTCGAAGATTTTCAAGAAAAACATCCAGACCAGTTGCCCGATGCGTTGGGCGTCGCCGTCAACCCCGGCGTCCTTGCGCATGATGTCCTGAATGGATTTGATAACGTTACCGATTGACATGCTGAATCCTTATGCTTCCCTGAATACTCAGGCGACTTCGTAGAGATGTGACTCCAGCTCGTGCAGGGCCTGTTCGTAGGCCCTCTTGCTGCCGAAGCTGTCGATGATTTCCTGGGGAGTGCCGAGCCGGTCCAGGGGATGGATCTTGAGGATCTGGATATCCTCGATGGCGGTGATCCCTTCATCGGCGTACTTGTCGAGCAGGGCATCCAGTACCGCCTGGGCCTTGGCTGCATATTTGGCAAAGTAATTGCGCTTGCGGACCTGGGCAGCCCGCTCCCGACGGGTCAAGGGGGGCTGGCCAAAGGCGACATGACAGATCAGGTCGAAGGGGCCGTAATCGCGGCCCACTTCCTCGGAAAGAGCTTCGAGCAGAACACCCTGTTCTTCCAGCTCTTCGATGATCGCCTGTTTCTTCTCGGAACCGCTCCATTCCCGCAGGAAGTCATCCAACGAACCGTATTTCCGGCTGATCGCCTTGCGGGTGTAATCCTTGAGCGATTCAGTGATCAATTTGCCGTCCTGGCCGTAATACTGCACCCGCTCGGAAACCACCAGCACTTCGACATCATTGATGACGTACCGGACCCGGCCGGGACCATTTTCTTCCACAGGGGTAAAGGGATCTCCAATGATGCCGCCCTCTGAACCGGATCCAAAATCACCCGCCACTGGTTCAGCATCTGTTTCATCCGGGGGGACCGGAGAATCGTCAGGGCCGGGTTGGTAGATCTGGACCGGGTCGCCGTCGAAATCAGGATCTGCAAAGAGCTCGGTGGCCTTCTTGAAATCCATGATCGTGAAGTAGAGCTTGCCGTAATCCTCGTTGATTCTGGTACCTCGGCCGATGATCTGCTTGAAGGAGGTCATGGACTGGATGGATTGGTCGAGAACGATGAGCTTGCAGGTCTGGGCATCAACCCCGGTGGACATCAGCCGTGAGGTCGTGGCAATGACCGGATAGCGGCTTTCTGGATCGATGAAGTTGTCGAGTTCTGCCTTGCCCTCGTCGTTATCGCCGGTTATCCGCATCACGTACTTGCGGCTTTCGACATTGAGATCGGGGTTTTGATTGACCATGGCCTGGCGCATCCGCTCGGCGTGGTCGATATTCTCACAGAAGATGATGGTTTTGTCGTAACGGTTGGTGGCTTTGAGGAACTCGCTGACCTTGCGGGCCACCAGCTCGGTACGTTTTTCCAGAATCAGATTTTTGTCGAAATCCTTCTGGTTATAAATCCGATCTTCAACCTCCTGGCCGTACTTGTCGAGCTTGCCCTTTTCCGGGCGGTAGCCGGTGAGGTCTTTATCCAGATCGATCCGCACCACCTTGTAGGGGGCAAGAAAGCCGTCTTCGATCCCCTGTTTGAGCGAGTAAGTGTAAACCGGCTCGCCGAAGTAATGGATGTTGGAGATGTCCTTGGTTTCCTTGGGGGTGGCGGTGAGGCCGATCTGGGTTGCAGCGCTGAAGTATTCGAGGATCTCCCGCCAGGCCGAATCATCGGCGGCGCTGCCGCGATGGCACTCATCAACGATGATCAGGTCGAAGAAATCGGGGGAGAACTGCCTGTAGATGTTTTTCTCCTCCTCGGTGCCGGAAACCGCCTGGTAGAGGGCAAGATAGATCTCATAGGACTTGTCGACCATGCGGTGCTTGACCTTGGTCATGGCCGGGCCGAACGGCTTGAAATCGTTGACCATGGTCTGGTCGATGAGGATATTGCGGTCGGCCAGATAGAGGATGCGCTTTTTGCTGCGGGATTTCCACAGCCGCCAGATGATCTGAAAGGCGGTGTAGGTCTTGCCCGTGCCGGTAGCCATGACCAGCAGGATACGATCCCGGCCTTTGGCAACGGCCTCGATGGTGCGGTTGATGGCGTTCAACTGATAGTAACGCGGGTTCTTGCCTGCGCCGTCGAAATGGTAATCCTGGGTTACCAGGGGTTCGCTGATCTCGCTTATGCCCTTCCAGGAGCAATAACGCTGCCAGAGTTCGGCAGGAGTTGGAAAACCGTTCAGGGGCAGTTCCCGTTCCACCACTCCGGACGTAACGGTGCGGTCATGCTCCAGAAAGGAGTCGCCGTTGGAGCTGTACACAAAAGGCACATCGGCCAGTTCACCATAGGCCAGGGCCTGCAGCATACCGGCCCCGACGGAATGGGAATTGTCCTTGGCCTCGATGATGGCGATGGGGATATTGGCTTTGTAATGGAGGAGATAGTCGGCCCGCTTGATGGAGCCGCGCTTGACCAGACGCCCCCGAACCATGACCCGACCGGCGGTGAGCGGAAATTCTTCGCGAATCTGGGTGTGGATATCCCAGCCGGCATCATTGGTCAGCGCCGGGGTGATGTACTTGGTGCAAATATCACGCTCAGATAATGCTTTCTTGCTCATAAGCAATCCACGGCCCGAGACAGCTCCTCTCGGAAGGAGAAAGAGAGGAAGATTATCAACAACTACATTTCAGAAAACCAGTAGCATCCAATAGTTAATACCTTATTGCCTTCAAAATTACCTTTAAATTTCAAAAGATTATTATTGGACGGGACAGCGCGTCGGGTTGTGGGGTTCTGACTTTTTTGGGCCATCAGTAAGCACAAAAAACGAGTTATGGCGTAACAAGGCAGGGAAGATATCACTCACAGCAGATTGTAGTTGGCCTTCATCTCCTGATAGATCATGGAGGAAATCTTGCGGATCACGTTGCCCCGGGCCATTGCCCAATGCCCGTAGTTGCCGGCTGATCTTTGTTTTTCGATGATCCCGACCACCACATAGGGATAGCGGCGGCCGTTCTGCCCCTTGGGGGCCAGGATGCCCATATCCCCGCAGAGTTTCGCGGTGGTGCCGGTCTTGTTGTAGACCAGGGTGCCCTGGGGAATCGAAGTGCCGCAGTAGATCCGGTCGCGGCCGGGCAGGGCCATCAAGCGGCGCAGCTCATCGTCGTGGGGGAGTTCCTTGCGCCAGAGCGCCACCAGGAACCGGCCGTAGTCCTTGGCCGAGGCCTTGTTCCGGTAGGTTCTCCCGCCGCCTGGGATGTATTCGACAATGCTGGTTTCGCGGAGCAGCTGGCCGTAATGCTTGCGCAGAATCTTCTGCGCCGCCTTGGGGCCGCCGACCTGCTTTAAGACCCAGTTGGTGGCAGCGTTGTCGCTGCGCTGGATCATCGCCTCCATTTTGCTGCGGGCCGTGGAGGAGTAAGTCTGTTTTCCCTCCTGGAGCTGCTGGAAATAGGCGAGGGCGATGAACGGCTTGATCATGCTCGCGGCCTGGTAAGGGCTGTCGACGTTGATGTCGACAATGGTTTCCCCCTTGGTCAGATCAATGGCCAGCCAGCCGGTCCTTTCATCCTTATCGACCAGCCCCTTGCCCCGCAACTCATCGAGATACTCCTTCACCTTTTTTTCCAGATTGCTGCCGGCGGCGACGGTTTTGGCGACGCTTTTCTTCTTGTCGCCGGTGAGCACCGGAACCGGCTCAACGGGTGTTTTTGACTTTGCGGCCACAAGGGATTCCGGCGCGCCAGGCGCAGGAACGCCCTTCGGATCCTTTTCCTCGTGGTCAAGCAGGCTCGACTCGCCGAAAACCACCTCGTTGTTTTCCTCCCTGGTGATGGAGGCGGAGATGCCTGCCTTGGCCAGCAGTTTGGCGTGGAGGCGGGCCACGCCCATGGCCGACTGCTTATCCGTCTCCCGTCTGTAGATCAGGGTGAACTTGCCGTCTCCGCTCTTCTCGATAAAGAGATCCTGGCCGACCTCACTGCCCAGGTTGCGGTAGATTGTCCGATACTGTTCGGTCAAGGCGGCCAGGTTCGGGCCGTGGCCGTAACAGACATTGTAGAGTTCGTGGTAATCCTCATCCTTGATGGCCCTGGCGTCGCCCAGCTCGACCTTGTCGAGGACGACGCTGTGACGGACCGCCAGCTTTGCCGCGGCAAGGGCGGTGGTGTTGCAGTCATAGATGATCCCGTACTGGTCGCCGCGCTGGATAAGGCGCAAATCCTTGGCGACCTCCGGGCCGAGCTGGGCCTCCAGCTCCTCCTTGTAATCCTGGAGGTTGCGCAGGTCAACGTCCCAGATATAGAGCACGTCGTAGCGGCTGTTGTCCGGGGCGGCCATTGCCTGCGAGGCAACAGACAGGAGGAGCAGGGGTAGAAGACAGAGCGTGATCACGGCGTGGCGGAGGCAGGGGCGGAAATTTTTTCTCGATATGGGCAACATGGGCTGGCTATGGAAATTTATTTTTTTATGAAGGGAATGATTCCCCCTATGAAACCCGACTCCGGCAGGAATTGCAATGCTCCGGGGGGATATTTCTTGTCCGGGCAACGGAATTGCCTTGCCATCCGGTGCTGTTTTGATGGATCTTCAGGAAAGCAGAGTGGCCATAGAGAACAGCTTTATTTCCCACAATCGAGTAAGATGACACCCGGAATCCAGGGTAGTTTGCTTTTTCCGGACCGCTTTCGCCGGGGTGACGACACAAGCACGAAAAACATTTCCGGAACCGCCAAACTCTATTGGTCCCCCGGCAAGGATGCGCGCATGACCTCCATTCTCCAGTGCCCCGTGTGCCGGAAACCGTTGTTTGCAACAGCTTCCGGCTACCGATGCGCCGCGATGCACAGCTTCGACGCCGCCCGCCAGGGCTATGTCAATCTCGTGCTTGCCCACAAAAAGCATTCCAAGGAGCCGGGGGACGACCCGGACATGGTCCTGAGCCGGAGGCGGTTTCTGGATCTGGGATATTACAACCCGATCTCGGACGGGATCAACGAGGCCATCCGCACCGTGCTCTCGGGATTGGCAAGCCCCAACGGACGCAGCGTTCTCGATGCCGGCTGCGGCGAAGGCTTTTATCTCCAGCGCCTCAAGGAGGCCCTGGCCCATGGCGCCGATCCGCGCCTCCCCATCGAGTACCACGGCGTCGATGTGTCCAAGTTCGCGGTGCGTCAGGCCACGCAGCGGGACCGGACAATGGCTTGGTTCGTGGCCAGCATCAACGATCTGCCTTTTTTGGATTCTTCCCTGGACATCGTGCTCAATGTCTTTTCCCCGGCACACATCACGGAATTTGCCCGGATCCTCAAGGAGAGCGGCAGCCTGGTCTTCGTAAGCCCAGGCCCCAAACACCTCAACGGGTTGCGGGAGATCATCTATCCCATCACCAGGGAGCATGAGGCGCCCACCATCACCGGAAAGGCCAAGGAGCTTTTTTCTCCGGCCACGGTGGCGAGGATCACCTACCCGCTCGAACTTGCGGACAACCGGACGATCATGGACCTGCTGGCCATGACGCCCTATTACTGGAACATCGATCGGGAAACAAAAGGGAAGGTGGCGGCCCTGGAGCGGCTGCGGCTGGATGTCGATGTGGAGGTCCGGGTGTTTAAGAAAAAGAGCGGGGGTGGGACTCTCTAATAGGATATTGAAAAAAGCCGTCCTGGCTTTTTTCAACCACGATCCATCCCTGGATCGCACGCAGGGCGTCGCAAAACGAGTTTTTCAACGCCCTGCTAATCCCCTTTTTCCCGTTGAAACTTCTTCATCTTGTCCCCGATCCGGGTGGCTTTTTCGCACTGGGATCCTTGCTTGGGGTTGCAGTCGATGAGGATCCCCATCACCTTGTCGGCAGTTTTATAGCAGTGGGCGTCTTCCAGCCTTCCCAGGAGGTCGGACATCAGCTTGTTGAATTCCACGCATTTTTCGTAATCGGAAGAGGCGCGTTGGTGCAGGCCGGCCGCCTTTTCCAGATCTTCCTTGATGTCTTGCGGGATTATTTCAGCCATATATTCAGATCCTTTGCGGGAAAACCGGGGACAATCCGGGATCAGGTCTTACAATCTCAGCTTTTCGGGGTCAAGGACGATCCGTTTTTTCCATTTTTTTCTGCCGCTCGGCCGAGGGCAGCCCCAGGTCCATGACCATGCCCTGGGTGGAGAGGATGAGCATGCGCGGCTCGTCCTCGATCCGCACCGGCTGCGGCAGGATGCGCTGCTGGAGCAGCACCTGAATCTGTTTGGCGGTAAGGGGTACCCCCTTGCACTCCGGTTCGAGCACAAATCCGCAGCCATCCTTCCAGCCCGAGCAGCCGTAGGCTCTTTTCCCCTTGACCACCTCCTTGCCGCAGAGCGGGCAGCTGCCCCAGCGGGCGGTGTCCAGCCTCTCCGCCGCGCCGCTTTTAATCAGGGTACGGATGTAGCCGGAGATGGTGGTCATGAACGCATCGGCATCGAGCTGGCCGCGCTCGATCTGTTTCAGCTTTTCCTCCCACTCCCCGGTCATCTCCGGGGATTTCAGCAACGGATCCCGGATAAGGGCGATGAGGCAGCGGCCCATGTCGGTGCAGCGCAGCTGTTTCTTTTCGCGCTGGATATAGTTGCGGCCGAGCAAGGTTTCGATGATGGCCGCCCGGGTGGCCGGGGTGCCGATGCCGCGCTCCTTGAGCGCTTCGCGCAGGCTGTCGTCCTCCACCAGTTTGCCCGCCGCCTCCATGGCCCCGAGCAGCGAGTTTTCCGTAAAATGCTTGGGCGGCACGGTTTTGCCTTCGCGCAGGGAGGGCTCGTGTCCCCCGGTTTCGCCTGTCTCAAAAAGCGGCAGGGTCTGCTCCTCGGCCGCCTCCTGGGCCTGCTTCCTGTTGGCAAAAAGCGCGGTCCAACCCGGCTCGACAATCTGCGTCCCCTTGGCCTCGAACCTTACCCCGTTGCTGACCCCATCCACCGTGGTGATGTTCTTGACGCAGGCGGGATAGAAGGCGGCGATGAACTGGGTGACAATCGCCTCGTACACCAGCTGTTCATGGGCGCCGAGGCCGCGCGGCGCGACCCCGGTGGGAATGATCGCGTGGTGATCGCTCACCTTGGTGTCGTCGATGATCCGCTTGCCAAAAGGCAGTTTCGCCAGGTTGAGGGGCGCGATCTCTTCGGGCCGCAGGGGCCTGAGCTGTTCGAGGATCTTGGGGATGCGCGGCTGCAGATCCTTGCTGAGGTAGCGCGAATCGGTACGCGGATAGGTGACGAACTTTTTTTCGTAGAGATTCTGGGTGGCGGCCAGGGTATCGGCGGCGGAAAGCCCGTGCCCCTTGTTGATTTCCCGCTGCAGGGTGGTGAGGTCGAAAAGCTGGGGCGGCTGCTCTTTTTTCTCCTTGGCCGCGACCCCGGTGACGGCAAAGGGCTGGTCCATGATCTTTTCCAGCAGCGCCTGGGCCTTTTCCGGTTTCTCAAACCGCTTGCCCGTGTATTTGAACACCACCTCCCGGTAGCGGGTGGTGAGTTCCCAGAACGACTGGGGCCGGAACTGGAGGATGGCGTCGTCGCGCTCCACGATCATGGCCAGCACCGGGGTCTGCACCCTGCCGATGCTCCAGAGCACCCGGTCGTTGGCGCCGCCGATCCGGCCGTGGCGGACCGTGTAGTACCGGGTGGCATTGAGGCCGACGATCCAGTCGGACTCGCTGCGGCAGCGGGCCGCGGCATAGAGCGCGTCGTAGTCGTGGCCGTCCTTGAGATCCTTGAACGCCTCAGAAATGGCATCCGGGGTGAGCGAATTGAGCCAGAGGCGGCGGATCGGCTTGTCCTCGCAGTTGCACAGGGCCAGGATGTAGCGGAAGATCAGCTCCCCTTCCCGCCCGGCATCCGTGGCGCAGATGATCTCATCGGCCTGTCGGCACAGGGTTTCGATGACCCGGAACTGCTCGTCCACCCCGCGGTTCTTGATCAGGGTGAGTTTGAACTTCTCCGGCACAAAAGGGAGGGTATCGAGGGACCAGTGCTTGAGGGCCGGATCGTAGTCGCCCGGCTCCTGCAGGGTGACCAGATGGCCGAAGGCCCAGGTGATCGCGCAGCCGCGCCCCTCGATATACCCCTTCTTCTTGCCCTTGATCTCAAGAACCTCGGCAATGTCGCGGGCCACGGAGGGCTTCTCGGCAATAACAACTTTCATTCTACGATTTTCTCGCGGTCGATATTTTCTTCTGTTACAAAGGAGACAGCATGGCCATTGACGCTCCGCCGCACATCCGGCGGTGCACCCTAAACCGGATTATTCCCTGACGCAAGCCGGGATGACCAAAAAAATAAAACGAACCGTTTAATTCCATGAAAAACAATACGTTACGAGCACAAAAACCGTGAAGATACGTGCGCTCACCCCGGAAAATTACCCCAAGGCCGCCGCCCTGCTGCGCCAGGCATTCCCCCGCACCACCCATGAGGCGCAGTTGGTGGAAAACCTGCACAAGAATGGCAAACCGGTGCATGAATGGGTCTGTCTCCACATCAATGCGGTCATCGCCTATATCGCCTTTACCAATGCCTACAACGGCCCGACGGTCTGCGGCCTGCATCTGGCGCCGTTGGCCGTGAAGCCGGAGTTTCAAAACCAGGGAATCGGCTCCGAGCTGCTGCGCTTTGCCTTGCGGCAGGAGGCGATCAAGGATACGGCTGTCTTTGTCTTGGGTGATCCCCGTTTTTACCGGAAATTCGGTTTTGAGCCCTGCGCCATGCCGATCTGCCCATTCGACACCAACAATGCGCATTTCCTGAGCCTGCGCAACAGCACGACAAACCAGTTCACCGTGGGATATGAAGCGGAGTTTGGGGCGCCGGCCGGGCATGGGCGGGTATCGAAGGGCAAATGCCGGGGTAAATCCGTTCGGCCTAAGGGATAGGACGCGGCAAGAAAGGGAGACTCTTCCCAGCGCTACTTCATCTTTGACTTCAACTTGATCCTTTCTCCCCCGACCATGAAGTTGCCGCTGCCGAGATGGTGGATCGTGCGCGGGTTTTTCACCGCAGGGTCGATCCAGGCCTTGACCACCTCAAGGACGAACAGGCAATACTTGGCCACCATCCCGGTGTCGGCCACCCGGCACTCGAGATTGGCAAAACACTCCTTGACGAGCGGCGCGCCGACCAGCGCGGCAGGCTCGGGCGTGAGGCCAAACCTCGCGAATTTGTCCAGGTTCGCCCCCGAGGTGTTGCCGCACCCCACCACCTTTTCCGCGATCTCCACCGTGGGGATATTGATGACACATTCGCTGGTTGCCCGCAGCAGGCCGAAGGAATGACTGCGATTGCCGATGACGCAGCCCACCAGCGGCGGCTCGAACTCAAGCATGGTGTGCCACGACATGGCCATGATGTTTGGGCGCCCATCGCGGGCGGTGGTGAGCAAGACGACCGGCCCCGGCTCGAGCAAGCCGTATACCTTGGGCAAGGGAAAGGATTTCCTGGCCATGTCACCACCTCCTTGCGGCAGCAAGGCAACCGGTTGGGGGACACCACCCTCAATGGCATGTAATCCGGGAGGTATCCCCTGAACCCTGTTGCGACAGCGCCGCCCTTCTTCTCCCCCCGGCATGGCCGGGAGCGTCGGGTTATTCCCTCACCCAGTTGAGGCGGATGCTTTTTTCGCCATCTCCGTAGGCAAAATCGAGCTCGCCCTGGTAGGCGTTTTTCAAGGCCTCGCCGATCCGCCGGGCCAGGTGGATGCCGGTGGTGGTCACGAGGGTGCAATCCTTTTCCGCCGTGATGGCCATGAGCCGCTCCATGGGATGCGCTTTCTTCTCCTGCTCCTCCAGGTTGCGGATCAGGTTGTTGATCTCCTCGCCATGGGTTCCGAAAAATCCCCCCCGGATCTCCAGGGTGCCGGCCGGAAAATTATCCTTGATCCGCTGGCAGGCCGGGCAAACGATGGCATGGGCATTGACGGCCGGATCCCACCACGCCCAGCGGCCCTCCAGGAATACGGCCCGGCATTCGCTGCACACCGTGGGCTCGGGCAACTTTCTCCGTTCATGGTAGGTGTCATGCCGCTTTTCCTGAATCAGCCGATCCCTTCTTCCAAATTGGCCTTTGTCCATAAGGTTTCTCTCCTTGTCTTGTGCGGTTCACCTTCAGGCAGCATCACGTTTCAAGGGCAGGCTCGCCATGTCCGTATCGCCATGATGGTCACTCCCCATGTTTAAATTATACATCCAGCCGGAGGGTAAAACACAAGGACCAAATCAGATTTCTTCGCGCACCTCCGCATCTGCCTTGCGGCACGAGGATTCCAAGGTATCCACCCATTTTTCCGTGGAAAGATCCGCTTGACATTCTCCGCCGTGATGATCCATCATCTTTACAGGGCAGATAAATTTTTCTTTTTTGGGGAGGGAATCGTCATGGACATGTCGAAAATCAAGGAAAAGGCAAAACAGCTTGGCATCCAGGCCGGCAAGATGAAGAAGGTGGACTTGATCCGGGCCATTCAGAGCAAGGAGGGAAATTTCCCCTGCTTTGAAACGGCAAAGGATTACTGCAACCAACTCTCCTGCGCCTGGCGAAAGGCTTGTCTGCCCTCGAAGGATCTTGAGAAGAAATACGAACAGACCAAAAAGCTCTACCTCAAAAAAATAAAGGCGGAGCTGGAAACCCTCACCACCAAGCTTGCCGACCTGAAGAAAAAATCACAGAAAACCATGGGGGCCGGCAAGACGGAGGCGCTCGCCGACATCCACAAGCTGGAAAAGAAGATCGAGGATCTCAAGAAAAAATCCCATGGCCTTGCGGCTGCAAGCGAAGATGCCTGGAACATCACCAAACAGGGGGTGGACAGGGCATGGGATGAACTGCGCAGTTCGGCCAAGAAGGCCTTGGCGAAATTCAGCTGAATGGCTGGGGTCTTTTGCGGATGATTCCCCGGCCGGACATCCGCAAAAGATCACAGGGCGATGGCGAAATCCCACCCCATCTCAATGGCCAGCCACTGCGGAAGCAGCATGAGTGTCCGGCTGAAATCCAGGCCGTTTTCCTCGATGTGATCCCGCATCACCAAGGAAAACGGCCCTGCCGCCGCCACCACCGACTTGAGCACCACCGGAGCATCTTCCCCGGAGCCGGGATCGTTTGGCGCATTGCAGTATCGGGGATGCGAAGAGACAAAATGCGCCCGGCACACCACCGGCCTCACCGGATAGACGCTGCAGGCGCCATTGACCACCAGAGGGCAGCAATGCTCGTAGTTGGAAAGATCCGTCTGCTCGTTGACGATGGCCGACGGCCTGCCCGGTCTGGAATTATCCCACTCATGCCATTGCCGGGTTCGCAGCCGCAGATCGTCTATCTGTTCCGCGGACAATTCCCGTTTGACGTATTGCGCCAGGGTCTGGGCCTCGGAGATGTTGGTCAGGATATGATAGCGGCAGCAGTGGCAACAGCCCGACTTGCAACTTGATACAACGCCATCCTCGTTGCGCAGCCGCAGCAATTCGCAGGCAGTCGCCGCATCCACGGAAGAATACACGTTGTTGACGAAGTTCTCTTCCGGGGCAATCGGCATCTCGGCCCCCCATTCCTTCCGGGCCGCAGCCAAACCGCTCATCTCAAGCAAAGGCATCACTCTCCATTTTTCTTAACAGGACTTCAGGCAGGCAACAAGTAGGCGGGCACCATACTTAATTCCGGGG
>JAJZPC010000103.1 GCA_021811385.1 Deltaproteobacteria bacterium
GCTCGGGCACCAGATCGGCAACCGCCGTGACCGTTACATTCGGGTGATCCTGAAAAGAGAAATCCGCACCGAATCCACACACGCCATAGCCAATGATGCCCACCCGGATCTTGCGATCGGAAACCGGAACCCAATGCTGCTCGGTGTCCTGATCAACCAATGCCCTCTCAAAGCCCTGGATCGGAGGAACCGCGTGCATCAACCCCGAGTCATCGCCTCTTCCTGCCGTATTGTTCTCAAGCTCGTCTTGCATCGCTTTATCCCTGCCTCCTGTGGTTCGGCCAACGCCCGGCAATAACCCGCGCCTTTAGGCGTCGGCGTTAATTGGCCTTGTTGGGTTATCCTTTGTTATTTCAAGCCAAGACAAGTATTTTTGTCAATTGTGAAAGTCATGACAAATATATTTTCTACATCGTAATACTCATAGATAAACGATACTCCTTGCTTCAGCATCTTTTTCGTTTCTGGATTAGTGCAGGAAGTATTAACACTGCTCTTGTAGTACACAGGCTTTACGTTATTTATGTCGCCAAGTTGTGATTTTTTCCTTAGAAAGTTATATGTGCTGAGGACATTTTTTCCAACAACAGTAATGTTTGTTGCTTGGATATCATCATTACCTATTCTAACAGGTAAATTTTTACGTGTTTCGCGTGCAAGTTCTTGAAGTTGATATTCAATTGAGGCACTGTATCCACTATTTGCAATAGATACTAAAAGAAGAATAGACATTGCTGATATTTTTAACCAGTTATCCACAGTATTCCTCCTTTTTGGACTTTGGGGTCGACTCCCCAAGGTGGGAGCCCAAAGGGGGCGTTGGTAAGTTGTGTAACTTGTCCATCCATCTCTCCTTTCTCACTCAGCTTTTGGGGCGTCCGGTTGACTGCCGGGTTGGGAGGCGGCGGTCATGACTTCTTGCGGATCTCTATCTCTACTTTTCTCTTGCCTCTGCTTCTGCTTGCAACTGGAGGACTCTTGTTACTGTGAATTGCAAGATCGAGCCACGAACGGTCGTTGAGAGAACAAGAAGAAGCGCAAGCGCGGCGGCGATCTCTGCGACAGCACACCCGAATGGTTGAAGAAACGATGGCTCAAGCGATGACGGAACTAGGTTGGCCGAAAGCTGTAAAGAAAATGACAACAACAGAAATGTCGCGCCAACTATGTACTCTGCTCTCTGTGCGGCTACGGAGCGAAGCTGATGTTCGTTAATGTCCCAATGAGAGCGCACCGATCTCCAAACGTCCTCTGCACTCATGCGAAGCATACCGGCGGCGAAGTACATGGCAGCAATGAAACCGAGGCATGCACTAAAAATGTTGAGAAACTTGTCCGCGGTCACTGTAAAGACCCCCAACGTAAAAGTGAGGGCTGCGCGGTTTTGCGCAGTCCCTCTTGACTGCCGGGTTATGCCGTTGTGAGGTGGCTACCACAGTGACTACCCAAGGATGTCGTCAAAGATAGGGTTCGCCGTAAGCCCTGCTGTCACCTTTTTTCGTTCATCGTCTTCTCGCACGATCCGCCAATAGGCAACGGTGTCATCAGGAAGAGGCTCAAGGATTTTGGGAAGTTCTTTCCGTGGATCCATCACCTCGAGCAAGGTTGCTTCCTTGTAGCTCGGATCGGTGAGAATCAAAACGCCTGGGTATGCATCGGGTTCGCAGTCAAAGTCAACTTTAACTAGGCTGAAGCGGAAAGTGCGTTTTGGGTTGCTCCATTGACGCATGTCTCCACCAGCCTGAATCGCATGTTTCGGGGAATACCTCATTTCAACTTCTCCTCGCCGGAGTTCCGGGAACAGGATACGCAATTCACATGCCCCCGTAAATTGCAGAGGGGGCACGTTGTTGATTTGCCAGCCAACCTATCCCTGATTCTTGAATTCCAGTTGTGACTGCACATCCTCTCCTTCCTGGAGCACCTGCCAGAAAAAGGTTTAGAACACCCTGTCAAACCTGATCTCCGATCACAATACAGGAAAAATACGTGGAAAAGGCACAAAAAAAACCCCGCAACCGTTTTCGGCGCGTGGCTTCTTTGTTGTAGGGCAAATGGCGGAGACAAGTTGACGCAGCCCCTTACAGGAGTTCAGAGCCCCCTGCTTCTACAGGGTGGTGATTTGGGATATAAAGTCCGGCAGGTCTTGCCGCGTGATGGCCCAGATGATATCCAGGTCAACGCCAAAATAGTCATGCACGATCCGGTGCCGTAAGCCGATGATCTTGCGCCACACGATTTCGGGGTGTTTATCGGTGAATTCCTTCGGCAGTCGATTAGCGGCTTCACCAATGATTTCGAGATTGCGAACCACGGCATCGGCAGCCATGCCGGAGGATACAAAATCTTCCCGCGCCATCCCAGCCGTGTAGGAAGCGATTTTTGCCGCGGCCTCAAGGATATCATCGATCAGCAGCGCGGCTGAACGTTCAGACATATTCCAGATCCTTGCTGATGAGCTGTAAGAACTTCGGTTTGATTGCCCGGGTGGATACCAGTTCCACCGGCTCACCCAGCAATTGTTCAATCCGATCGGCCAGAGTTACGAATCCCAAACCGATTTCCGGCCCCACTTCCACAAGGATATCCACGTCACTGTCAGGCTTTTGCTCGCCCCGGGCATAAGAACCGAAGAGCGCCAGCCGTTTCACCCCAAAATTCTTTTCTACCTCAGGCTTACAGGCCGCCAGAATCTCGATGATTTGTTGCTTCGTTTTCAAAGCAGCCTCCTTGCTAAACAGATTACAGCCTGCAGGGAATAAGGACACTCCCCAATTAAATTTTTATCCAAGAGAATGAAGCAATTGCGAAGAAATTGGCTTTACCATTTGCCAAGCCGTTGATTCATGCTCTGCCTGCCAAAGGTCATAATTTTTTTGTAAATTTAACCATAGCTCGGGGGTAGTATCGAAGGCACGAGAGAGGCGCAATGCCATGTCCGGGGTGATGGCGCCTCTTTCGTTGATTATTTTTGATATCGTTTTTCTGGAAACGCCAAGGATGGAAGCCAACTCAGTTACGGATATGGCTAAAGGATTTTGGTAGTCTTCTTTTATGATTTTTCCTGGGTGGGTGGGTTGCCTTTTCATGTTTGAACCTCTCTGTCAGTGATAGTCGTCATAATCAACAACGTATGCATCACCAGCCGTAAATTCGAAAAATATTCTCCAGTTTCCGGATACATTTATGGCATATTGTCCTTTTTTGTCTCCTGTTAATTTGTGCAGGTTGGAGCCTGGATAATTCATATCCTTGACTTCGTTTGCGGCATGGAGACGGTCAAGAATGAGCGCAAGCTTAACGGAATGTTCAGGCCGAATTCCTTTCTTCGTGCCGTTGTAGGAAAAATCTTCAAGCCCTTTGTGTTTGAATGATTTAATCACGGCTTATTGTAACCCTCGGGGTTACGCATGTCAAGTATTGGGTTTCTTATTTTTTCAGCACTTCCCAGTGGCCACCCTTGGCAGGACCGACACGACGCAACCGGCTTTTCTCTTGGAGCTTTTCTATATTCCGCTCAATTAAGAAGATAAGGGACACTCCCCAATTAAATTTTGCTATAATTTCAGGACTAATCTCAATCCCTCATCAACTTGGGCCATAATTGCATTTGAAAGGGTGTGGATTTTTTCGGTTAAAAATGATTTATCAATGGTGATTACTTGAGAAACGTTGATTACGCTTTCTTTCTGTAACTTTGAATTTTTGGCGGAGAGGGTGACGTTTCCCGGTGCAGCTTCCAGACGGGTATTTGAGGTGATTACCGCAGCAATTAATGTATTGATGTTACTTTGATTAAATTCGTTTGATTGGATAATGAGTATTGGCCTTTTGTAACCGGGCGTGGAACCAACCGGCTCAGGAAGTGCGGCCCACCAGATTTCCCCTCGATTTATTCCCATTCTTCTTTTTCTATCGAACTGAATTGCATTTTGGAAAGAGATTCATCCAATTTTGCAGGGTTGGATGTATAAACTTCATTAAGTTGTTTGGTGATATGGTCGGAAGGGTGCCGCTCAAGATATTGCGCAACAGCCTCAGCAAATAATTGACTCCGTGAGAAGCCATGGTTTTTGGCGAATTGATCCGCACTGCGAAATAATTTGTCAGGGATAGAGATTGCTGTTTTCATGTTTTGAGTATAACCAGGGTAATACTTTTGTGTCAAATTGTATTTTTTCGCTAAGAAAGTTCCGAGTTGGCTCCGGGGGACGTTGCTTGCTAAGTAGTTAGCGCAGGCTCTAAACAATAGCGATTCTGCCTCCAATCACCGCCTTGTTTGCCAATAATCTGGTGCGCAGTGCAGGTGCATAACCGCTATCACTTCGATTTGTATAGAACCCCGAAAGGGAATATTTTCGTAAGACATCGTTGGACATCGAATACCACAACAGGATACAAACTTGGGTTCAACACGATACGATTGATGGCGTCTTGCACCGCAGCCAGAAAGCGCCTGCCGAGATCGCTTTGCTGAGCTTCGTAATAGGCAGCCGCTTCAAGCATCTCGGTTTCAGCATCTTCCTGGAAGACGACCGGTTTCATGTCAGCGAGGCGTAGGCATTCTTGAATACGGAATCTGCATCGCGTAGCTGGCTTGTAGAATTGTCAACTTCAGCACAGCGTCGCCGAATTTCTTCTTGCCATTCCGCCGACAGGGGATTGTCAGGCATGTCAAGGCTCTCTATCAGTTTCTCGGCCACAAACGCCCGGAGTGCAGGGGGAAGGCCCATGGCCTCATGCATAATTTTTTCTACTGTAGCAGCCATAGTTTCACGCCTCCTTTCTCCCCGTGAATTCGAGAAGAATGCCGAATTCGGATGAACGCCATCAGGTTTTTTTGTGGCTGATTTCCACCTGTACGACATTATTTAACAGGATATGGAACGCTAAAGAAAAAGTAAAGCGAAGTTCCGTTTTAGCGCATCCTGCTCATTGCCATCGGTCGGCTATTCAAGAGAGAGCTATCGCGTCTCAATCCCCTTGCTCCGCAGGTGCGACTTCACCGCACTGATGGGCACTTCCTTTCTGTGAAAAATCCCCGCCGCTAGGGCCGCCTCGGCTCCGGTTTCCTCGAACACCTCGGAGAAATGCTCCACCTTGCCCGCGCCGCTTGAGGCGATGACCGGGATGGAGACCGCTTGCCGGACCTGATTGATCAGCTCCAAGTCAAAGCCGGAATTGGTGCCGTCCTTGTCGATGCAGTTCAACAGTATCTCTCCCGCGCCCAAGGCCTCGCAGGAGGTGGCCAGTTCCATGGCGTCCACATCCCGGCCCTCGCGGCCGCCCTTGATGGTGCACTGATACCAGCAATACTCCTCGCCGTTTGGTCCGGGGAATTTGGTCTTGATGGTGTGGCGCGGGGTGTCGGCCGGCGATTTTACGTATACCCTCCGCGGATCAACGGAGATCACCACCGCCTGGTTGCCGTACACACGGGAGATCTGCTCGATGGAGCTGGTCCCGGTTTTCTTGCCGGTCTTCAGGTATTCCTCCGCAATGAGTACCGCATCGCTGCCGATGGAGATCTTGTCGGCCCCGGAGCGGAAATATTCCGAGGCCACGTCCAGGGCCGAATAGTGTTTGCCCTCCGAGTCGGTGAACTCGCGGATGCCGCCGCCGATGGTGAGCGGCACGAAGACCTGTTCCGAGGTGCGCTGCAAGACCTCAAGCATGGGCTGGTCCTTCATGGGGAAATCCCGGAACCCGGTGATGTTCAAAAAGGTGATCTCGTCGGCGCCTTCCTCGTAGTAGCGGCGGGCCAGCTCCACCGGCTTGCCGAGGTTGCGCACCTCGCCTTGGGCTTCGCGGACATCGTACTGGTCGCCCTTGGTCACCACCAGGTCGCCGTTGTCGTTGCTGCGCACATCAAGGCAGGCGATGATCCGCTTGGCGAGCCGGGTTTCAGATGTGGTGGTCGGTGCAGGTCCAGTCGTTGCGGAGAGGTCCGTGGCTTCGAGAAAATTTTTCAGGATCATAAGCCCGGCCGCGCCGCTTTTTTCCGGATGGAACTGGCAGGCCGCCACGTTGCCCTTCTGCACCGAGCTGATGAACTCCTCGCCGTAGTTGGTGGTGGTCAGCACCCACTCCTCGTTTCCGGGTTCCATGGCGGCCCGGTAGGAGTGGACAAAGTAGAGCTTTTCCTCCGCGAAACCGGCAAGGAGCCGGGAGGGTTTTCTGATATTGATGCCGTTCCAGCCGATCTGCGGCACCGAAAGGGTTGTCTCGGTGAATCGTTTGACCTGGCCCTTGATGATGCCCAGCCCGGCCACGCCCAAGGCCTCCTCGCTTCCCTCGAACAGGGTTTGCAGCCCCAGGCAGATGCCCAAAAATGGCCGGTCGGCCCGGAGGTATTCCAGCAGGGGCTCGACATAACCGAACTGGTGC
>JAJZPC010000104.1 GCA_021811385.1 Deltaproteobacteria bacterium
CCGCACATGTTGCCAAAACGGGTGGGGGTGCCGAAGATGACCGCATCCGCCGCGCCCAGTTCGTCCACCGTGCAGATGGGCACCTGGGCCTGCTGCTTCTGCGCCGCGGTCGCGCCCATCTTCTCCAGCACCGCCTCGGGGAGTGTTTCCGGAACACGCCGCAGCACGGCCTCCGCCCCCTCGACCAAGCGAACCCCTTCGGCGATTGCCTGCGCCATTTTGTAGATGTGGCCGTACATTGAGTAATAGACGATGAGTACCTTCATGATGATCTCCTTTGAATGCTGTTTATGCATGCAGTGAGTGGTAGGTCGGGTAGAGCAAAGCGAAACCCGACTAGGCTAGACGGCGGACTCGGCGACCGCAATTGTCGGGTTACAACTTACACAACTTACCAACGTCCCCCGGCCTTCTCGCTTCGAAGATTGCAACTTCAACCGCGGTGCGCCGCTTCTATTGCGGCGATGTCGATCTTTTTCATCTGCATCATCGCATCGAACGCGCGCTTGGCGGCAGCGGTATCGGGATCGGTTATCGCTTTCGTCAGAGCCAGCGGCGTAATCTGCCAGGACAGGCCCCATTTGTCCTGGCACCAGCCGCAGGCATTCTCTTCGCCGCCGTTGCCGACGATGGCGTTCCAGTAACGATCCGTTTCGGCCTGGTCAGCGGTTGCGACCTGAAACGAGAATGCCCAGTTGTGCTTGACCTCGGGTCCGCCATTGAGCCCGAGGCAGGGAATTCCCATCACGGTAAACTCGACCGTCAACACATCCCCTTTCTTTCCGGACGGAAAGTCCCCCGGTGCGAGGGGCACCGCGCCAACGGATGAATCAGGAAAGGTCTTGGCGTAAAATCGCGCCGCGTCCTCGGCGTCGCCATCGTACCAAAGGCAGATCGTATTCTTTGCTTGCTTATTCATGGCATCCCTCCTGGTCTATTTGGTCCCCGATGAGCCTTCTCATGGGAACACTCCTGTAGTTTTTAAGAGGCGGATCTAGTCATGCGCGCTAACGTTATACGTCGACATCCGACACAGTCACTACAGGTACTGCTTTATTTAGTCCGTAACGTGCGGCTTCCACGATGGCCGTATCGATGTCGCCAGACCTGAGGCGCTCCGTCACAGATTGGCTGGTGCCCGTTGCGAGCAGAAACAGCACTTTAAACAGCTGTTGACGCGTCGCCGAATCGTTCGTTTTCAGTCTCGCCATCGCGGCATTGGCCGCAGAAATAATTCGCTCCCATATTTCGACCTCACTTTCCGGGCGAAGGTCGCGCTGGAAATTCTCAATAGTCTTTTCAAGCGGCACCGATACGACATCGCGGATCGAGAACCAAATGTTTTGAATGCGCACCAGCAGTGCCGCAGGCAGATCGTGATGCCGTATCGGGCCTTCTTTCAAGTCCTTAGGTCGGACCTTTTTGATCTCGTCTGGCAATTGCATGCCGAGCAAGGACACGTTCTCATAGAGCTGTGGCCGAACAATGCGTAGAATCTCCAGCGTGCACGCTTCGATATTGTCCTTGTTCGCGTGGATGGACAGCAGATCCGCCAGCGCGGGATTAAAGGCCACCACTTCCGCGCGCGTGATACCGAGCCACAGCGGAATCAACCGCGTGTTGTCTTCGACAAATCGATTTATCAGGCCGCTCAATTCATAGCGGGTCCATTTCTTCGAAATAAACGCTGGGCTGATCACCAGAAGGCCATATCGGCTCTTCGCCAAGCCTTCCGCAATTTTCTCCGAAAGACGGTCGCCCGGAATGAGAACGAACTTGTCGTACCACACACGTACGGCAAGCTGTCTAAGGCGGCGGGCCAAAGGATCGACAAAAGCCTCTTTGTCATCGCTAGCATGCGAGATAAAAATGTCCCAAGGTGTCATGGTAACGGCTCGTGCGGATACGTATAACAACTTATTCTACGGGTCGGGCTATCATCCGGAAAATCATGATAGCTAGAAATATACGCCAAAATGGTCCGGTATCCTTGCTCTCTCAAGATTCTATGCTGAATCAAGACGCGGAAGCAATCAAAAACCGGTCAGGTCGCCTTGTTCCTTAATGTCTCAACGCTGTTGGTAGATTCATTTTTTGAGGAACAAATGAGCAAGGGTGCATCTGAGTTCAGGGGGCTTGCCCGTATGCAACGGACAAGAAGAAAGCGCTTAAGCAGCTTTCCCGTGAGCCTTTAGCACCGACAATGCCTCCGGGTCATGATCCAGCAAGACGAGAGCGCTGCTGACAGCACGGCTGGGCAACAAGCTGCCGCTTTCGTATTTCTGGAAAGCCCGCGGGCCACCGCCGATCAGGATGCCCGCAGCTTCCTGGGAGAGATGAAGTTTCTTCCGGATACGGCGAATTTCCTCCGGCTCAAGCAGCCCTTCACTCCGGGCCTTGAGGAGATTCAGCATCCGGTCGGAAACCTTCATGTCCTCCCCGGTATGAATACTCTCCTCTGATTGGTCGCAATACCAACCAGGCATATCGAAAGTAATGCTCTTCTCTTTGTAGGTAAGAGTCATGGGGCGCACTCCGCGATACATCGGCGCCCCTGTTTCCGGACAGAGAGGATTAGTCATGGGTTTTCTCCTTGAACGACAGCAGCAAAAACTCGGTTACGGCATCGGCGGTAAACTTCACATACAGCAGACCCACCGGAGACGGGACATGATACACGTCCTGCCATAACCGGGAATCAGCATAAGCCGTCATCGATTTATAGAAATGGCCTCGTTGCATCATCTGGATTGTGGCTACAATCTCGGCGCGTCCGTAGCCAACGCGGCTGCGCTGCGAAGCGCTGTGCCTGTGAGGGCAAGCCTTTCAGTGCTGGCAAAGGTGGTCTTAAACGCATCAAGATCGTAGGTTGGTTTCCGTTTTTCGGTCATGATACTTTTTACACCTTAATGGTGTATATTGCAAGGTGAATGTCCTCCAAACCTCAAGATCGGCCAAGCCGGTCAGGTTGCCTTGCTCCTTACGCAAAATCCAAGCTCACCGGGCAATGGTCCGAACCCAACACCTCCGGCAAAATCCCCGCCGCCTTCACCCTGGCCGCGCTCTTTGCATCCACGCAGAAATAATCAATCCGCCACCCGATGTTCCTGGCCCTGGCGTTGAAGCGGTAGCTCCACCAGGTGTATTGGCCCGGCTCCTGGTTGAACATCCGGAAGGTATCCACGAACCCTGCTTCAATAAATTGGTCCATCCAGGCCCGTTCCTGGGGGGCATAGCCCGGATTCTTCTCGTTCTGTTTGGGGTTGGTCAGGTCGATCTCCTTGTGCGCCACGTTGAAATCCCCGCAGATCACCACCGACTTTTGCTTGGCCAGGGTTTGGGCAAAGGCGAGCAGGTCGTTGTTGAACTGGAGCTTATACTCCATGCGCACCAGTCCGGGCTGGGAGTTGGGGAAGTAGGCGTTTATGAAGAAGAAGTCGCTAAACTCCAGGGTCAGCACCCTCCCCTCGTAGTCGTGGTCCTTGTGGTCGATGCCGTAGATCACGGAAATCGGTTCCTCTTTGCTGTAGGTCGCCACCCCGGCGTAGCCTTTTTTCTGGGCGGAAAACCAGTAGGCGGTGTAGCCGGGGATGTTTTTGATCGATTCCGGCAGTTGCTCCGGCAACGCCTTGATCTCCTGGAGCGCCACCAGATCGGCGTTTAAATCGGTGATGATCTCGACAAAGCCCTTTTTCTCCACGGCTCTGAGGCCGTTGACATTCCACGACACGAATCTCCGCATACCATCCTCGGTTGTTTTTTTGACCTGCTTTGGCACCTTCCGCGGCGTCACCCCGATCCGCGGGCAGTACTGGGCGATGACGCAGCGGTCGCAGTGGGGAGCCACCGGCTTGCAGGTGCCCTGGCCAAAGGCCACCAGGGTGGAGTTGATGGTCAGCCAGTACTGGGGCGGCAGCTTTTTCCGCAGCACCATTTCGGTTTCCAGCGGGGTCTTGGTTTGCACATAGCCCCAGATGTTCATGATCCGGTGCACATGGGTGTCAACGCAGATCGCCGGTTTCTTGAAGGCCACCGCCACCACCAGGTTGGCGGTTTTCCGCCCCACCCCTGGCAGCCGGGTGAGGGCTTCGACCTCATCGGGAATCTGGTTGCCAAATTCACTGGCCAGCACGCCGGGCAGCCGGGCGAGAAACCCGGCCTTGTTCTTGTAAAAACCCACCGGAAAGATCAGCTTGGCCAGCCGCTCTTCGCTCAAGGTCGCCAAGGCGGCGAGGGTGGGTGCTTCCTTGAACAGCCGGGCCGCGGCCCTGGCCGTGGTTTCATCCTTGGTCCGGGCCGAGAGGATGGTGGCCACCAGCACCTTGTACGGGTCCTTGGTCTGTACGGCAATGAGATCGACAATGGGCACCGCATACCCGGCGACCTCCTTGCTGAGTATCTGTAAAACCTTTGGCAGGGGAAATTCCATGGGTTGTTCCTGGGGAAAATGGTGCGCAGGGCAATGGCAAGGTTGCAGGCTGGAGAAGTTTTATCCTGACGCCATATCGGCAACGCGGGAAGCATACCGAAAATATTTGGAAATAGCCACAGCCACGGCGCAGGGAAAGACCTCTGTTTGCCGCAGCCGGGGCACCGTGAAGGTTCGATTCCCCTTGACCGGCACCGGTTTTGCGGTATGGTTAAGAAATTGCTTTTTCTCTCGCGGCTCAAGACCGACGGCGTTTCTCTGGTCGGTCAACAAGGGATGGATCGTGAAAAAACATCTTAATCTGCTCCGGGAATTTTCGGTCCCGCTGCTTGCCGGGGTCGTGGTCGCCCTGATCTGGGCGAACCTGGCGCCTGAAGGCTACCGCCAATTCAACCACGCGCCCTTGCTCGGGCCGCTCAGCTTTCATTTCCTCACCAATGAACTGTTCATGGTGCTGTTTTTCGGCATGGCCGCCGCGGAGATCACCCAGAGCTGTCTGCCGGGCGGCGACCTTCACCCCCTGCGCAAGGCGGTGAACCCCCTGCTGGCAACGCTGGGCGGGGTGGCCGGCCCGGTGATCGTCTACCTGAGTCTCAATGCGGCGGTCGGCGCTCCCTCGCTGCATGCAGGCTGGGGCATTCCCACCGCCACCGACATAGCCCTGGCCTGGCTGGCAGCCGGCCTGGTTTTCGGCAGGCGCCATCCCGCCGTCTCCTTCCTCCTGCTGCTGGCCATAGCCGATGACGCCATCGGCCTGGCCATTATCGCGGTTTTCTATCCGGACCCGCTGCACCCTCTTGCCCCGCAATGGCTGGGGCTTACCCTGTGCGGCATGCTCGCGGCCTTTCTGCTGCGGCGGGGCAGGGCTGCCAGCTATTGGCCCTATCTTGTCATCGGCGGCGGACTCAGCTGGGCCGGCCTGTTCAAGGCTCATGTCCACCCGGCCCTGGCCCTGGTTTTCATCGTTCCCTTCCTGCCCCATCCGCCGCGGGAACACAAGCATCTCTTCGAGGAAGATCCCAGGGATCTCTCCTCCCTGGCCAGCTTCGAGCACGAATGGAAGGTGGTGGTTGATTTCGGTCTGTTCATGTTCGGTTTGGCCAACGCCGGGGTGGAGTTCGCCGCCATCGGCGTTGCAACCTGGCTGGTCCTGGCCTCTCTTGCCATCGGCAAGACCGGCGGCATATTCGGCATGGGCTTGCTGGGCAGGAGACTCGGGTATCCGCTGCCTGCGCAGGTCGGCAAAAAAGAGCTGCTGCTGGTGGGGATGATCGGGGGGCTTGGACTGACGGTGGCCCTGTTCGTGGCGGGCGAGGCGTTCACCGAGCCGCTCATCCAGGGCGCGGCCAAGATGGGCGCCTTGTTCAGCGCCGGGTGCGGAGTGCTTGCCTTTGTTGCCGGGCGGTTGCTGCAGGTGCGGCGCAGGTCATGATGGGCTCGGCCCGTCCTGTCGGCGCCCATTTTTCCTTGACATGTTTGGCCCCGCCGTTGTAAGCACAATGGACTCTTTTCTCGATTCGCCGCCTTGTTCCGGGCCGAAACGCACCGGGACAGGGAGAACCTTCTTCAGACAGAAACCACCCCTATGCCCCAACAAAACCTGAAAAAACAGCGCGGCTTTTCCCTGATGGAACTGTTGATCTCCATGGTCATTCTCGCGCTGCTCGCCTCCCTGATCGGCCCCAAGTTCTTTGGCAGACGGGGCAGGGTCCAGCAGAAGACGGCCAGGACCCAGATCGGAATGCTCATGGCGGCCATGGCCGCCTTCCGGCTTGATGTGGGCCGCTATCCGACCCAGCAGGAAGGGCTGACCGCCC
>JAJZPC010000024.1 GCA_021811385.1 Deltaproteobacteria bacterium
GGGCAAGGGGGTGGGTGAAGGTGCCAACTAACCTCGCCCTGGGCAGAGTTCCCCCTCACCCCAACCCTCTCCCGCCAAGGGAGAGGGAGTCAAGCCTGCGTCGCCTCTTTAATGACTTTTGCCGCCCACTGGTTAAGACTTTTACCTGCAAGCGCCGCAGCTCGTAACGCTGCGGCGTGTACCTCCGGCGGCACCCGCAACATAAGCTTGCCGGATGCCGGTTTCTGCGGTTCTCTCCCGATCTTTTCACAGGTTTCGATGTAGTCATCAACCGCTTCTGCAAAGGCGGCATGCAACTCTTTTACTGTATCGGCATGAAACCCGACGATATCGTGGATGCCCGCTATATGGCCGACAAAGATATCATCGCGTTCGTCAAACTCAATCCGGGCCGCATATCCCTTGTAGTTCATAGTGTTCATTCTTTTACCCCCGCCGCCAGAAGAAAGGCTCTGGCATCTTCAACCTGATAGGGCTTTGCATCCTTTGAAGGATGCGGCCTGTGGAAGGTGCCAACCGTACTGTTGATTACAAACCGTACCCGAGAACCACGACCTTCGATGGTTTCCGCACCAAGCGCAACAAACAAAGCCTCGATACGGTTCCATTCCACGGTTTTACATGTCGGAACCGCCAAAATTGCCTCAAGCGTTTTTTTGTGCTTACTGTTCATGTCTTATGATAGCGAAACATCGCTCAACATGCAATCATATTTTGATAGCACTATCAGAAAAAGCGGGAGGACGACTCCCCTCCCTCAACGGGAGGGGCAGGGGGTGGGTGAAGGTGCAGACCTGCCTCACGTTTCGCGACCTCCCCCTCACCCCGCCCCTCTCCCGCAGGTAAGCGTAGACTCCGGGGGGAGAGGGAGTCTTTCTATAAACTCCACCTTGCTTCCCCACAAAAAAACCGGCGGTTCGGAATATTCCGAACCGCCGGTTCAGGCAGGAGACCTGGGGTGTGACTATTACCGCTTGATGTTGATCAAATAAACCAGCACCCCCACACCTACTGGACTACTGGCGTCAACAGAAACGCATGTGACTTGTCGCCAATCGTGCCCACCCCAACGATCTGCCCCATGTCATTAATGGCATTTGCGTCAACCAACTTCAAACTTGATCCCGGTGCGATCAGGCTGTTCAGGTCAATCATGACGCCTCCATCCCAAAGGACGGCGATGTTGTTGTTTGCCCCAGGGATACTACCGGCAAACCCTACTATCTGGCCCACGTTGTTGATGCCGTACGCACTGCTACGCGTGACGCCCGGAAGGGTAGCGAGGTCATTCATGGTGCCATCAGCCCAAAGAATGGCATGCGTGGTGCCTAAAGCGTCAACGGCCGACCCCACCACCTGCCCCGCGTTGTTGATGCATCTTGCCTCGCTAATAGTGCTACGACTAAGCGTGCTCCCCGGGAGAACACCAAGGTCGGTCATGCCCTCGAGTCCATTCCATAGTACCGCGTGCTGAACACTGGTATCGTTGGGCAGATTGGAGCTGCCCACCACCTGGCCCGCATTGTTGATACTGGTAGCCGAACTGTGCCCGCTAATCCCGTACCAGTTCCCCAGATTAGTTCCTGCGTATTGACCAGACAAAATGTATGCATGAGTATAGGGGCCCGACCAAAATTTAACCGTCCCAACCGCCTGGCCCGCATCGTTGATGGCACAAGCACCGCTAGACGACTTGCCGGCCCTGCCCCCAGGGCCTATATCAGTCATGACGCCATTTTTCCAGAGAAAGGCGTGAACCGTGAGGAGATTGGGGTTGGTAAAGTAGGTCCAAGAGTCTCCCACCACTTGACCCACATTGTTAATGGCATAGGCCCTGCTGTACTTGCCTCCAAATAGGGTACCGAGGTCGGTCATCGTACCATTCTGCCAGAGGAAGCCATGCCGTACGGCCCAGTTAGCGTCATAGGTATGCCCAACCACCTGGCCCGCGTTGTTAATGCCGGCAGCGGCACTATGCGTGCCCCCCATAGTACCAAGATCGGTTAACGTGTAGCGCACCTCCGCATGCGCTGGACCAGCGACAAATGCGACTACCACCCACATTGCAAAAACCAGATAACAGAACAGACCGTTTTTTTTCTCCATTCGCATCCCCCCCATCAGATCGTTAGTTACGGTGCAGATAACGCGGCGTGCCCCACCCCTGCCACAATTCGCCACCATCCATGGTGTACATCTGTACCCAAAATCGCCTTTACGAAAAACCTACCCGACAAAAGGAGCGCAAGCAAGACAAAATATCAGACGCGCTTGAGCCTGTCAAAAAAACCAAAAAAAACCGGCGGCCCGGAATATTCCGAACCGCCGGCTAAGGCAGGAGACTTGGGCTAAAAAGCTTACCGCTTGATGTTGATCAAATCCGCCAGCATCTCGTCGGTGGTGGTAATGATCTTGGAGTTGGCCTGGAATCCGCGCTGGGTGGTGATCAGCTTGACGAACTCCGCGCCCAGATCGACGTTGGACTGTTCCAGCGAGTTGGGCGAGATCGTGCCCAGGCCGTTGGTTGCAGGCGGACCGGTGATGGGTGCGCCGGACTCACTGGTTTCCCGGAAGATATTGCCGCCCTCCTTGCTGAGCCCGGCCAGGTTGTTGAAGCTGGCCAGCGCCACCTGGGCCCTTTCCAGAACCTGTCCGTTGGAGTAGTTGCCGGTGATGACCCCGTCGGTATCCACGGAAACCGACTGCAAAAAGCCCGCGGCAAACCCGTTCTGATCCTGAAAGATGGTGGTGGAGCTGTTGGCGTACTGGGTGGTGGACAGCGCCTCGGTGCTGAAATTGATGCTCATCGTGTCCCCGACCAGACTGCCATCCTCGCCGCTGGCATCGGCGGCAATGGTGGTGAATGTTGCTGCACCAAAAGGAGATGCGTTATCAAGAGGTGCCCCCACCGGAAAATCAGGATTTGTTATCGAGGTGATTTCCAGCTGGCTGTGATACCCGGTGGCGGCAACCTCATCGGCCACCCGGTCGGTGAGCACCAGACGCCCCGCGCCATCAACGGACGCTTCGGCTTGAAACGTATCTTCCAGCCAGGTAAGCAGATCCTGCATGGTGGGAGGACTGTTGGGTGTGGTGAGGGGCGGGCCAAAGTTGGTACCCACCGTAAAAGTTGCGGCAACAACCGGTGTGCCATCTCCACGAAATCCGTCAAAAGTCAGAACATCCGTAGCAGTGAGGGCGACCCCCGCACTGTCGAACACGCTGGTCAATGGCGTACTGTCATTGATTGGCGTTGAGCCACCAGAAGTAGTCACAGCCCGGGCCGTGGAGACCACCTGCTGTTTCGCGGTGGTGATATTAAAGGTATTGGTGGTGGCGTCGCTGACGCCAAAGGGATTCACCCCGGCGCTGAAGGTAAAGGTGGTCACGGCCAGGCCGCTGGCGCCGCCGGTGGCATCGGTCATCTTGATCCGCCCCATGGCGTCGATGGTGGAAGTGACATTGAAGGTGGTATCCAGGACATCGAGCAGATCCTGAATCTTGTCGGTGGCGGCAAGGGTATAGGTGCTGTTCACCGCGGCCCCGCTGTTATCATAGCCGGCAAAGGTCACCACCGCCGGAGTACCGGTGTCGACCAGGGTGCCGGCGCTGTCATACACCGTATTCCAGAGGGTTTCCTTGGTGATGGGCGTCGAGGTTCCGGCGGTGGCATAGGCTGCGCCACCGCTGACCAGAATCTGACTGACTGCGGTGGCCTGACCGCTGTACCGGGCGCCGAGATTGAGCTCGATCATCTGGTTGGTCGTAGCGCCGGTGAAGTTCGCGGCAAAGGAGTAGTACTGGTCCGTATTGCCCAAGGTAAGCAGATTGGTGCTCTGGGCCGGGTCCACCTCGGCGTCGGGCGGCACGTTCCAGGCGGTGATATTGCTGATGGCACCGGAGGTGGAGAAATCCAGCACCCCATAGAGCAGGGCGCCGGCGCCCTTGTGGTTCTGGTAGTTGTAGGTGGTATCCGGGGTGTAGATGGAAGCCTCGTCGTTGGTGCCGTCCAGGGCGCCGGTGGTATCACGGCCGGTGGTCAGCATCCGGTTGTCCTCGCTGGGTTCGCAGGTGACCAGAAACTCCCACTGGTTATCCTCGGTGGTGCGGTCGAAATAGACGGTGAGGTCATGGCTCGCACCCACGGAGTCATACACCTTGATGGCGGTGGTGTACTCATAGGCCGCGGCGTCGATGGGAGAGGCGGGCACGGGCAGCGCGGGGTTGGTGCCGTTCCAGGCGTCGAACAGACGCTGCTCGGTGGTTTCATTGTTCTTCCGGGAATCCACGTTGGCTATGACCTGGATACCGGTGGTTGCAACCGGGGGGGTGGTCTTGCCGAGATTGATGTCGCCGATGGTGCCCTGCCGCTCGCCGGAGGTGGTGTCCAAGGTCCACCCCTGGACAAAGTTGCCGGTGGGATTGACCAGATAGCCTTCCTTGTCGAACCGGAATTCTCCTGCCCGGGTGTACATATCCGCCTCGGCGCTGCCTGAGGCCCGCAGCATGAAGAAGCCCTGGCCGCCGATGGCCAGATCGGTGGCGGTGGAGGTGGACTCGAACGAGCCCTGGGCAAAGATGCCGTCGATGGTGGTCATGGTCACACCGCGTCCGACCTGGGCCGCGCCCGCGGCAGTGGCCACGCTCTGGGACAGTACATCCTGGAAGGTGGCTCGGCTTGATTTGAAGGCGATGGTGTTGACGTTGGAAACGTTATCACCCAAAACGCTCATGGCGTTGCCCATGGTGCTGAGACCACTGATACTTGCGTACAACGAACTTGAAACACCCATGTCCCTACCTCCTGTTTCCTTGCTCTCTGATTTTACCCGGCATCACTGAACTACCAGGATATCGCCGACATTCATCGTTACAGTCTTATCCACCGTTACCTGGGCCACGCCGCCGTCGAAATTCACGCCGGTGACCTTCCCGGTTGTCCGGTAATCAACATCAACCTCCTGCCCCAGGGCATTCATGGCCTTGACAACGTAGGTGTACTGTCCATCAGGCACCACCGTGCCGCTGGGGGTTTTCGCATCCCAACTCAACTCGTGCACGCCGGAGGCGGCATACCCGAGATCCGCCGTATCCACCATGCGGCCTGCCGCATCGTAAATCTCCACCTTGCAGGAATCAGCGGCGTCAGCCAGGGTGTACTCGGTGGTGGAAACAGCACCCGCCACCACGCCCATGGTGTTGCCGGTCCCCTGCACCTCCTTGCCGATCAGGGTCAGAAGCTGGAGATTGTTCTGCGAGGTCTGGTACTCAAGCAGTTTCTCCATGTTGTCGGACATCTTCATGGTGGCTTCCATATTGGAAAACTGGGCGAGCTGGGAAGCCATTTCCGTGCTGTCCATGGGCTCCAACGGATCCTGATGCTGCATCTGGGTGATGAACAGGGTCATGAAATCGCTGCGATCCAGGGTTTTCTTGCCCACGGTCTTCATGGTCGTGGTGTCCTGGGTGGGCAGGGTCGCGGTGGTGCTTGCTGTGGTGGTCATGATTTTTTCCTCGCTCGTTCTCAGGCAAACAGATCAACGCCGTTTTCACGGCCAATTCCGGGCTGCGCCCGCTGATAAAGAATATCCTCGGGCAGATCCGCCAGGGTTGTCCTCCGCTGGCCCGCTCCTTTTTCCAGCGAAGCCGCCTGGAACTGCTGCCAGGCTTCGTTGCCGCCATTATCCTTGTTCAAGGAGACCATGCATTCGCCCAGGGTGAACCCCTGTTTTTCCATGTTTTCCTTGAACTGCTCCAGATTGCTTTCCAGCACCTCCTTCACCTTGGAATTCTCCATGGCAAAGGATACCGCCACCTGATTGTCGCGCACCGTCATCTCCACCTTGACCTCGCCCAATTCCTTGGGATAGAGCTTGAGGACCAGATGATGCTCCTGGTTGCGCAACCCCTGGAGCACGCCCTGGGAAAGCTGGGCGAAACTGTGCTGCTGGAGACCGTGGGGCAGGTTGGGGATATGCACAAAAGGCCGTGCCGCCTGGCTGGAAGCATCGGCGGCGACAGCCTCACCCTTGGCCGCGACAGCGGTTTCGGGCTGAAAAACAGTGCTGTTGTTCTCGGAAAAAAGTTCCCCACTGGCAAGGGCGCCCTTCCCGTCTTTTGCCGGCTGGCCGTCCCGGTCCATGGCAAGAACCGGTTCGGCGGTTTCCCCGTCAAGCAACGGTGCCGCGTCCGCATCCTGGGCGGAAAAAAGATCCTCCGTCTGGTCCAGCTTCTTCTCCAGGGCCACATCCGCGGCAATTCCCTTCTGCACCTTGACCTTGGAGAGATCCACGCTTTCCATGAGTTTCTCAAAAACGGAAACCACCGCGCCCTGCACAGCGGCGGAGAGGCTCGGTCCCTTGGTTTCAAAACCGGACTTGGTCAATACCTCCTGGAGATCGGCGAGAAAGGAAACCGGATCCGCCTGCAATCTATTGGCTTTCACCTCGTGAACGGCCTGTTCCAGCATATTTTTCAGGCGATCCAGGGTAAGGGTCACCGGGGGGCCTGTCTCGACCAGACCTTCAATCTCCGGCAGCCGTTCGGGCAACAGGGCGCGCTGCAACTGCTGGGAAACCCCGGCATTGGCAAGAATATCCTGCAACTGCTCCGCTTCCGCCGCGGTGATGTCGGTAATTCCTTGCCCAGGCAGTTCCTTTAATCCGGCAAGCAGTTTTTGCAGGTCGAGGGTGTTGTCCCCCCGCACCGCCGCCTCGCTGATCCGGCTCACTTCGGGAACAGGCACGCCAAGGCGCTCAAGAAAGCTCTGCAGAAGCGGCAGATCGGTTTCCGGCGCGGTCACGGGCACTTCATCCTGCAAGTTTTGAAAATGACGGGACAACGAGGAAAGAAAATCCGCCAGATTCAGCTTGCCGTCCTGATTTTTCATTTTTTCCATGAGCGTGGCCAGCTGGCTTTCGCTCATGCCGGCATCCGTGGCGATCTTCCGAAGCAACTCGGGATCGGGCACCGGGAATGACCATTCACCAGGCCCCAGCTTTTGGTCTCCCGCGTTCTTCTGGAGATCCTGAACAAACTGTCCCAGCAGAGCGGCCATGGTGGTGACCGACTCCTCTGTCCCTTCCTTCCGTGCAGAGGCGGCCGCGGACCCCTTCCGCTCAGCGGCGGAAGCAGCGGTCCCCTTGCCTTTTTGCATGCCGAGCAGATTGTTCTTGCCCCTCCGTTCCGTGGCCATCTTCTTTTCCATATAGTCGGAAAAGTTCGAACCGGCTTTCTTGCCGGCTGGGGTCTTCACTTCAACCGCCGCCGCTACCTGGGACTTGGGGGCCTGCACAACAGGGATCATGAGTGCGTCCACGGAAAACTCCTCGCTGTATGATTGATCTCTTCTTCCCTTCGCGCCCGGTTGGAACGCGCTTGCCAATCAGCAAAAGCAAAAGGTGTGCCACGCCAAAATCACACAAACATAAAATCAATATAACACTGAATAAACAAAGAGTTAAACAACACGACAAAATAGAGACACACACCGAAATGAACCCCATGAGCCGCAAGGGAGGAAAAGAATTCCCCCATGCAAAACAGACCAGAGGAAGAGAAAGCAGGGTTGGGCAAGAATTGCCGGGAGATGCACTGAATCCCCCTCCCCACTTGCGGGGGAGGAGGAAAATGATGCTATTCTTCCAGAAAAAATATACAAGAACCCTTCGACAAGCTCAGGGTGAACGGTTGTTATCTTGAAACCATCGACCTTTTCCGTTCGTGGTGCTCCCTTCGACTTCGCTCAGGAGAGCCCTGTCGAACCACAAGCAAGGCTTTTGCAGGAGCCTCCAACACATATTGTTGTCCGCCAACATCCCAGACAAAAAAAGCCCCTCCGGTTAGACACCGGAGGGGCTGAAAAAATCAAACAACACTATTCAGGGCAAACCAAGAAGCCTGCTCACCCGCACCGCCTTGTCCTGGGCCAGCTTGGGAATAATCTTCGCCACTGCGTCCGTCTTCATGGCCCGCAGGATTTCCACCGCCTCGTCATCCTCCATCTTGTCGAGCAGAGGGGCCACCTTGGACGGGCTCATGGCGCTGTATATCTTGATCAGGTTCTTAAACTGCTGATCCTTGCCCTTGCCTGCCCCGCCGAGCTGCCCCTTGAGTTCTTCCTGTATGGCATTGAGTTTGGTGAATTTCTCGTCCACTTCCTTGTTCAGGGCGGAGAGTTCCTTCTCCTTCTCGGCCAGCGCCTTTTCCTTTGCAGCCAAGGCATCTTCGCGCTCCTTCAACTTGGCGGAAACGGAGACCTCCTGGGATGTGAGTCTGCTGGGAGGGGGCTCCTCGGTAAAGGCAGGGATGGCCGCCACCAGAGGCAACAGCACAATGAGACTTGCTATGAGGTATCCGCGGTTGCGTTTTTTCATGATCCTGTCCGGGGTTCGATGCCCCTTGTTCCTGCTCAGTGGAGATTGCCCTTGCGACCGAAACGAAGCACCATCTGCTCATCCGCCTCGTTCTGTTCTTTTTTCAACAGGGCCAGCAGGAATTTCTGATAATCCCGCTCCCTGGCCTTTTCCATAACCTTCTTATCCCGCATCTTGCCTGCCAGCTCTTCCCTGGCCTGGACAACGGCACCCTGCTGGGCTTCCACCAGGGCATGCCCAGCCTCGATCTCCTGCTCCTTGCGGAAGATGCCTTCCATGAAAAGAGCAAAAACCGGGGCCAACATCTGCCGGTGCTTCTTTTCCTCAAACTCGGCAATCAAGTCCTGCCGCTGTTGCTTCAGCTCGGCAAGACGGAACTTATGCTCCTCAAGGAGGGTGAGTTCCCTGGCCAATTTCTGCTGGGCAAGCTCCTCCAGATTACGCCGCAGGCCAAGAACCGTTTCAAGCCTGAAATGATACGCCATTGCTCCCCCTCATCATTTGACCGGGCCGGGAACGGTCTGCCCCTCACCGGCAAAAATCGCCGCCAGCTGTCGACCGCTTTCGGCAAAGGAAACCTTTTCCTCCACCGGCTGTTTGAGATAGCCGTTCAACCGGTCGATCATGGCGATGGCGCTGTCGATCTTCGGGTTGCTGCCCTTGGCATAGGCACCGATGTTGATCAGATCCTCGGAACGGCGGTAGGTGGCCATGACCTCCAAGAATCTGCGGGCGACGAGCACCTGCTCCCTGGGCACCACATCGGTCATGCACCGGCTGACGCTGCCCATGACCTCGATGGAGGGATAATGTCCCTGGCTCGCCAGGTCGCGGCTCAGCACGATGTGGCCGTCCACGATGGAGCGCACCGCGTCGGCGATGGGCTCGTTCATGTCGTCGCCCTCCACCAGCACCGTGTAGATGCCGGTGATGCTCCCCTTGCCCATGCAGGTGCCGGCCCGCTCCAGCAGTTTGGGGAGCTGCCCGAACACCGAGGGGGTATAGCCGCGCGAGGTGGGCGGCTCGCCGATGGCCAGGCCCACCTCGCGGCTGGACATGGCGAAACGGGTGACGGAATCCATCATCAAAATGACGTCGCGGCCCTTGTCCCGGAAAAATTCCGAGATGGCCGTGGCAAGATAGGCCCCGCGCATCCGCACCAGGGGCGGCTGATCCGAGGTGGCCACCACGACCACGGAACGGGCCAGCCCCTCGGGGCCGAGATCCCGCTCGATAAAATCCTTCAACTCGCGGCCACGCTCGCCGATCAGGGCGATGACGCTGATGTCCGCGGCGGTATGCCGGGCGATCATGCCGAGCAGGGTGGACTTCCCCACCCCGGACCCGGCGAGAATCCCGATACGCTGCCCCTTGCCCAGGGTCAGCAACCCGTTGATCGCCCGCACCCCCACATCCACCGGCTCAAGGATGCGCTCCCGCTCCATGGGATTTAAGGGCTCGGCGTAGAGGGGATACTGGGCCTCGGGCCGCAACGGACCCTTGCCGTCCATGGGATTGCCCAGGCCGTCGATAACCCGGCCCAGCAGGGACTCGGCCACCGGCACCCCGGCCTGCCCGCCCACCAGCCGGATGGCGCTGCCCGGCTCAACCCCGCGCATCTCGCCCAGAGGCATGAGCAGCACCCTGCCTTCGCGAAAGCCGACCACCTCGGCCAGCACCGTGCTCTGATTCTTGAAAACCGAGACCTCGCAGATACTGCCCACCGGAATCCCGGGCCCCAGACTCTCCAGAACCATGCCGATGACCTGATTCACCCGGCCGCCCACGCTTACCAGCGAGGTATCCTGGGCAACCTGGAGGCAGTGGGAAAGGTTCATGGAATATCCTATACGCTGTAAGCTGACAGCTATCAGCTATCAGTAATGTCCGCAGCCATGGCCGCGAGAAAGGCCTGTTCAACCGCGGCATACAGCCTGGCCTTGCAGGTTTCCAGGGTGGCGTCGATCTCGCCGAAATCCGTTTTCAGAAAACAGCCGCCCACGGCAATGTTCGGATCCTCCACAAGCTGGATCCGGTTCTTGCCCTCGATGAGCCGGGAATCCTCCAGGCTCGCCTTTTTCAACCGGCCGAAATCATCGCCATGCAGATGGATCTGCACCGTGGAGTTTTCCACCACGAATTCCATGGCCTTTTTGAGACAGGCTTGGATAACCAGGGGATTCACGGAAACCTCATGGTAGACCAACCGGTCCACCATGGAAGTGATCAGGGCGAGCATGCTCTCCTCATGCTGCTTCAAAACCGCTTCCCGCTCTCCATTCAGGGCGGTAAACAACCCGGCAAGCTCTTCCCGCTGCTTCTCGTACCGGGCCAGCCCCGCCGCCTTGCCTTCGGCTTCCCCCTTGGCAAACCCTTCGGCGTAGGCCTCGTCTTTGAGTTTATCCGCCTGCTCCCCGGCCTGGCGAATGATCTCCGCCGCTTCCTCCATGGCAATCTCCTGTGGAGATTTGCGCCGCTCGCGCTCCTTGGTTTCGGCGCTGCCCGGCATGCCCTGCCAGAAGTCCTCAAAGGAAAGGAACTCTTCCGTTTCCAGGCTTGGCGCGGTCTGCACCGTGGAATCCTGCTGCAATTTGATAACCTTAGACAAATTCGTCCTCGCCGCCGCCGCCGCTCATGAGCTGGATCTTGCCTTCCTGCTCCAAACGCTTGGCGATCTTGATGATGGACTGCTGGGCAGCCTCGACATCCTTTACCCGGGTCGGCCCCATGATCTCCATGTCTTCCTTGAGCATTTCCACGGCCCGGGAAGACATGCAGCCGAATATCTTGGTCTTGAGTTCCTCGGAAGCGAGCTTGAGGGCCAGCTTCAGGTCGTCGGTGCTGACCTCCTTGAGAATCGCCTGGATGCCACGATCGTCCACGCTCAGCAGATCCTCGAAGACGAACATGAGCCGGCGGATCTCATCGGCCAGGTTTTCGCGCTGTTCCTCAATCCCTTCGAGGATAGACGCCTCCAGGCCACGATCGGCATTGTTCAGGATTTCGGCCACGGCCTCCACCCCGCCGAGACGCTGGCCTTCCATGCCTTCGACGGAAAGCAGCTCCTCCTGCAACACCCGGTCGACATCGACAAGAATCTCGGGGCTTACCTTGTCGAGTTCCGCCATGCGCATCATGACTTCCACCTGGATATCCTCATTGAACTCCATGAGGATCTGCGCTGCCTGGGTCGGTTCCAGAACGGAGAGGACCAGAGCCACGGTCTGGGGATGTTCGTTGCGCAGGAAGTTGACCAGCACCTTGGGTTCGAGCTTGCGCGCCTTCTGAAAAAGAGTGAGCTTCCAGTCGGAGCGGATCTCTTCCAGAATCTCGCTGGCTTTGTCGCTGGAGAGCGCCCGCTTCAGAGCGCTTTCCAGCATCTCGTTGCCGGAAAGAAAGATGTCGGTGTCACCGGTGTCGGCCTTGAACTCATTGACCAGGGCGGTCAGATCGTCCTTATCGACCTTGTCGATCCGGGCCATCTGCCGGCCGACATGCTTGATGTCCTCGGGATCGAGCCTCTGGAAAACCTGGGCGGCAAAATCCTCACCCACGGTGAGCAGAAAAACCGCCGCTTTCTCCGGGCCGGTGAGGGATTCACCGCTCTTTTTTTCAGGCTTACTCATGGATTAGGCCTCTTCACGTAACCAGCGGCGCACCAGATCCGCGGCCCGGTCGGGATCGCTCTGGGCCAGGCGGTAAATCCGCTCCTGGTCGGTGAGCCCGCGCGGGGCCAGGGTAAGATCTTCCTCTTCCTCGCCCGCAACTCCGCCGACCGCGGGAACATGACCGGCCCGGGAGACGACTCCGCCGACATGGTGGGTTTCCAGCTGCTTGGCGGCAAGAAGCTTCAGGAAGGGCTTGATGACAAAGAGGATCACCAGAACCGCGACCAGCAGATAGACCAGAGGCATGGCCAGCCATTCCATCATTGCCCGGTATTTTTCCATGGCATCCGGCTCCGGCTCGGGAACAGAGGACAAGGCAAAGGGCAGGCTCGCCACTTCCACCTGATCGCCCCGCTCTTCGTTATAGCCAATGGCATTCTTGACCAATTTGTCCAAATTCCGCATTTCTTCAGCACTTCTCGGCACGTACTTTAGACTTGTCTTTCCATCCTTGTCAACGCTCTTTTCGTAGGAACCATCAACCATGACGGCAATGGACAATTTTTTGACAGAGCCGCCCTTCTCCTGGGTGTGCTTGGTTTGCTTGCTGATCTCGTAATTCCGGGTAACATTGTTGCGGCTGTAACCGGCGGCGGCCGTTCCTTCCCCGCCCTCCTCGGCAAAGGTGGCAAGCTCGCCCTTGACGCCCGGGATCCCTTCGGGAGTCGGGCCGCCACGCTGATCGTTTTCCGTGAGCATCTGCTCGCTGCGCACCACCTGGGCCTCCGGATCAAAGATCTCCTCGGTCCGCTCGACCTTGTTGAAATCGATATCCGCGGTAACCCGCGCCCTGGCCCGGTTGACGCCGACCACCTCCTCCAGCATGGTTTCCACCTTCTGCCGCAGGGTGTCCTCGATCTTAATCTGGTACTCCAACTGATTTCCGGTGAGCACCCCCTCGCCTTCGGCCTGTTTCCGGAAGAGCAAGCGGCCGCTGGTATCGACCAGGGTGATATTTTCCGTGGTAAGCCCAGGAACCGCGCTGGCCACCAGATTGACAATACTCTGAATCTCATGCTGGCTCAGCTTTTCCCGGCCGCGCAGCTTGACGCTGATCGAGGCGGTGGGGGGTTTTTCATCCTCGATGAATACCGACTCCTTGGGGGTGGCGATGTGCACCCTGGCCTCGACCACCTGCTGGAAATTCCGGATGGTTCTTGCCAGCTCTCCCTGCAAGGCCCGCTGGTAGTTCAACCGCTGGACAAAATCGGTCTGTCCGAAGTTCGTCTGGTTGAAGATCTCGAAACCGACGCCGCCGCCCCTGGGCAAACCCTCGCCCGCCAAGGTCAAGCGGACCTCGTACACCTGGGTGGCCGGAACCATGATGGCCCCGCCGTCCTCGGACAACTTGTACGGGATGCGCTGGTCCTTGAGTTTCGCCACCACCTCGCCGGCATCTTCCTGGGTCAGCCCGGAAAAGAGAACCTTGTAGGAGGTTTCCTTGCTGGTGGTGGTCAGGGTCAACAGCCCGCCGACCACTACGGCGATCACCACGATGCCGAGCAGCTTCTGGGTCATGCTCAGGCCCTTGACGATTGAAGCGATCTGCTCAAGAATTTCTTTTGGGGTAGCCATGTTGTGTTCCTTTCCTAAAAGTTTAGGAGCCCTTACTGAGTAACCATCGCCGCCTACGCTGTTTCGCTACGGCTTCGCATGCCGCTTGCGGCTTTCCATGCAACGGTTAGAGCTGCATCCTCATGACCTCACGGTACGCGTCAATGACCTTCTGCTGCACCCGGGTCATCATCCGAAAGGAGATGCCCGATTTTTCCATGGCGATCATGGTTTCGTGGATATTGGCGTGTTCGCCCGCGGCAAGCCCTTTTACCAGCAGATCCGCTTCCTGGCTCTGGCCGTTCACCTCGGCGATGGAGCGGCTCAAAATCTCGGAAAAGCCGGTGGAAGCACCACCCGGCGTTGCCGGGGACTTCAGCTGGGACAATCCGGGCAGGCTGACCGGCTGCATGGTTACTTCTTTCATCTCTACACCTCCAATTGCTCACGATTTGCGGCACAATGGGCCGCACCATTTCCAACCCGCAACTACCTGCCGATCTCCAGGGCCTTGAGCGCCATATTTTTGACAGAGTCCAGGGCCGTGACATTGGCCTCATAGGAACGCCGGGCGCTCATCATGTCCACCATCTGCTCGGCCACGTTGACGTTGGGAAAGCGGACAATCCCGTTGGCATCGGCGTCCGGATGCGATGGATCGTAGACCTCCTTGAACGGCGCCTTGTCCTCGGAAACCTGCACCACCTCGACCTTGCGGAGCCGCTCGGTGGTGGAGTTGAGCGCATCCTGAAAGTTCACCCCTTCCACCGGCTTGGCCGCGAAAACCACGGACTTGGCCTTGTACGGCCCGCCTTCCATGGTCCGGGTGGTATTGGCGTTGGCCAGATTCATGGCCGCGATGTTGAGCCGGGCCCGCTCCGCCTTGAGGGCGGAGCCGCTGATCTGCATGGCGGTTAACGTATCCATTTATTACTTACCTCCCTCGTCAATGGCATAGCGCAGTCCATCGAATTTTTTCCCGATGCTCTTGGCGATGACCTGGAACATCAGCTGGTTTTCAGCCATCTTCACCATCTCCTGATCCAGGTCCACCGGCCGTTTCTCGCTGGCGAACTCCCTGGTTTTGCCGGCTTCCATGGAGTCAAGCTGCATGTGCCCTTTATTGGTGAGCGCCAATTCCCCCTGGCCGCTCATCACACTCTCCATGACCTTGGCAAAATTAAAATCCTGCCCCATATACCCCGGGGTTTCATAGTTGGCGACATTGGACTGAATGAGCCCCTGCCGCTCCTGCCGCAGACTGAGCGCCTGGCGCATGGTTTCGATATTGCCGTCGAACAATTTATTTATGGGCATGCCATCCTCCTTTTCGGGATCGAACAACTTACCCAATATCAATGCAAAAACAATGCCAACCACAAACATTTCTCACCACGAGGAAGGGCGCGCGCGGAAACCGGCTGTTTTCACAAAAGGGAAGGAAGCACAAGAAGGGGCGCGGCCGAAGAAAAAATTCACGGCCTGGCGCGGGGAATCACAAGATAACCTGCTGGAATAAAACAAGAAAAAAATTACCCGACGCAAAAGAACCTGCGCCGCCGTCCACCGAACCACAACCCTTAATCGATCATGCCCTGGGAACGGTATTCATGCAGTTTATTGCGCAGGGTGCGAACACTGATCCCGAGAATCTCGGCCGCATGTGTCCGATTATTGTCGTTTGCCTGCAAGGCCTGCAGGATCATTTGACGCTCAACCTCGCGCAAGGTCTGCGCCCCGATCTCCAGGGCCGCGGAGGTATTGGCCGCCGCCACCGCGGAATGGCCCGATGCCGGGGCGACAACAGCCGCCACGGGTTCGATCATGGCCGGCGGCTCGACATCGTCCCAAAAATCCCACAGCTCAAGCTCACGCCCCTGGGAGAGGAGCATGGCCCGCTCAATGAGATTTTCCATCTCCCGCACATTGCCCGGCCAGTCATAGTCGGCAAATCTGGCCCAGACGGCCGCGGATGGGCTCTTCACCGGTTTGCCGTATTGCGCCGCATACTTGCGGATGAAAAAATCGACCAGCGCTCCGACATCCTCCCGCCGCTCCCGCAGGGGAGGTAATTTAAGGGGGATGACGTTTAAGCGGTAATAGAGATCCTGCCGGAAGGTGCCTTCCTTCACCGCCTGTTCCAAATCACGGTTGGTGGTGGCCAGCACATGCACATCGATCTTGAAAGGAGCCCTGCCCCCGAGCCGGTCCACCTCTTCCTCCTGCAGAACCCGCAGAAGTTTGGCCTGAAGATGCAAGGGGATCTCGCCGATCTCGTCCAGCAGCAGGGTGCCGGTGTCAGCCAGCTCGAACTTGCCTTTCTTGGTGACAATGGCCCCGGTGAAGGCCCCCTTCTCATGGCCGAACAACTCGCTTTCCAGAAGCCCTTCCGGCAAGGCGGCGCAGTTCAGGGCCACGAAGGGGCCGTTGCGCCGATCGCTTTCCTGATGGATAAAGCGGGCAAAAACCTCCTTGCCGGTTCCGGATTCCCCGAGGATGAGCACGGTGGCCTTGCTGGAGGCAACGCTTCTGGCCCGGGCCATGAGCTGCAGCAGCTTGGGGTTCTGACCGATGATCGGCTTCTCAAGGGGCTGCGTTTCCCCGGTCTTCGGTGGTCCCCCGACCCTTGCGGCCGGTTGCCCCAACCTGCGGCCAAGGGCAAAAACCCTGGCCACCGTCTCTTCAATAACCTCCACGGGAAACGGCTTTAACAGATAATCAAAGGCCCCCTGCTTCATGGCCTCCACCGCCGTATCCACCGTGGCGAACCCGGTCATGATCACCACCGGCAGTTCCGGGCGCAGCGCCTTTATTTGCCGCAGGAGCTCAAGCCCATCCATGCCCGGCATCTTTATATCGGTAACCACCAGGTCCGGCGGAGTTCTCCCGATCATCTCCAGGGCCATCTGGCCATTTTCCGCAACCGCGACCTCATGCCCATTGCGGCTCAGCGCCTCAAAGAGGGCAACGCGCATGTTCTGCTCATCATCAACAATCAGGATTGTATGCGTTTGTTCAGGCATCGGCTCTAGCATTCTTTTTAGGGCTGGTTTCTGTTCCCGACCCGGACTCCGCAGGCAACAATACCCTGAAGGTTGTCCCCCGGCCCGGTTCGCTCTCCACCTCGATCAATCCGTGATGCGCCTCGGCAATGGCATGGCTGTTGGCCAGACCCAGCCCTCGGCTCCTGCCCTTGGTGGAGAAAAACGGATCAAATATCTTTTGCAGATTTTCCGGGGCAATCCCGGCCCCACGATCCTGCACCCTGATTTCCACCAGGGCGCCATGCTCCCTGTCCGGCGGCAGCACCCGCAGGCCCAAGGAAAAAATCCCGCCCACAGGCACGCTTTCCATGGCATTCAGGCCGAGGTTGAGCAGGAGCTGTCCCAACAGGGTCTGGTCCCCGAGCAGATATGCCTGCTCCGCTTCAACCCGGCTTTCCATGAGTATACCATGCTCTCCGGCCATTTCACGGAGAGTTTCCATGCTTTTTTCGAAGAGCGGAACCATATCCAGCACCTGCATGCGCGGGAGCGGAAAACCGGAAAAGGTGACGAAATTGTCCAGCAGATGATGCATGGTCCGCACCGCCCCCAGCATCCGGGCCGCGACCCGTTCATTGTCGGGGTCACCTGCCAGCTCCCGCTTGAGAATGGAGGCATACAGCTCAAGGCTGCCCAGGGGGTTCTTCAACTCCTGGCTCATGGCCTCGGCCATCTCCTGCATGGCGGCAAAACGCTTACTCCGGTCGAGATGCATCTCCATCAGGGCCGGAAAGGTCACATCCTCCAGGGAGAGAAAAAAACCGGCCACATGCAAAAATGGGCTCTGCAAATCGTTGCGGCTGATGAGGATGCAGCGTTTTTCCGCCCCCTCGGCCGATGCCGGCAACTCGCAAAGCAGACGCCCCCCGGAAAGACTTAGGGCCGCGAGCTCATGGGTCAGGCCGAATTTCTGGGCAAGCAGTCCCCAGCAGGTTTTATTCTGGAGCGAGGATCCGGCCAGGCCGAGAAGCTGGGAGCCCTTCCGGTTTACCGCCAGCAGATTCCCCTGCCGGTCGGCAAGCAGGATCGCGCCCGGCAGACTTTCGATCATGGCAAAAAAGAATTCCCGCAAATGCTCGGGAGTATCAAAGGTTGCTTGCGCCATCAGACGTTCCGGCCCGGGCGACATGTGCTTGTTTCCGCTTTCACCGGGCAACCTTCCTCGTTTTCCTTCCCAGATCGATTTCAATCTGGTTCAGGATACTTTTCGCCTTTTTCTTGAGAAGCTCGTCCGGCCCGGCCTGCGCCTTCTGGAGATGCCCCCGCCCCTTCTCCACCTCCCTGGTCTTGCTGAACAGATCCCCCAACTGCAGATGAATCTGTTGGGCGGCCTTGGTGTCCTTGGGCATATCGCCGTTGACTCCGGCCAGGTACGCAGCGATGGCCGCCCGGGAATCCGCGCCGGCCAATCCGTCGCCGAACTCCCGGTACCAATCCTGCAAGGCTTCCGGCCCCAGCCACTGGTTCTTCTGGGCGCGGGCAAGAACCTCGATTCCCTCGTCATACATGCCGAGGGTGGCCAGCATCCGCAACCGCGCCTCCACATAAACCTTTATTTTTGCCGGCACCGGCGAAACCGTGGTTGCCTTGGCATACCAGGCAAGGGCTTCTTTCTTTTTCCCCTGGGCCTCGTTGAGCTTGCCGGTCAAGTAATGGAACTCCCCGAGATATTCCGTCTCCCGATAGATCTCCTGCACATAGCGGAGCAGCCTGTCGGCCGCGGCCAGATTTTTCTGGAGAAGATAGACCTCTGCCCTCCGGCTGTAGAGATCGGCCTTGTCTTCATCGGACAGAGGCAGCCCCTGGGCCCGGAAATAGACCGCGGAGGCCTGATCGAGCAAGGACAACGACTCGAGCGCCTGGCCGACCACATAGAGAAAGCGCCCGTTGTCCAGATCTTTGATATGGCGGTATTCGGCAAGATACAACTGATAGAGCTTGTCGTATTCCTTTCGGGCCAGAAATCCCTCCCCGAGATAGAGCAAGATCTTGCCGGAAAAATTTTCCTTTTTCCCGGCGCCCCCCCCTGCCTTGTCATGGTGCAGATAGCTCCAGCCGATATCCGCGGCGGATTCAGCGTTATTGCGGGCCTGATACCGGAGAAACAGCGCGCGCCGTGCATCCTGAACAATGGGATCATCTGGATATGCTTCAATTGCCGCGAGAAACGGCTTGTCGCCCTCGGGATCGGTCAGGTCCGCGGCGTGCAGACCCTTCACCGCGTTCCGTTCCAGGTTATCCATGAACTCGGCCCGCCGGAACCGCGCCAGCACAGCGATCCGGTCCTCACGGGTGTCGTCTTCGAGAATCCGCTCGTAGAGCTTCAGGGCCGTCATCCCATTTCCGCCCCGCAGGTAACTCTCGCCCAGCTCAAAAAGGATCTCCCCCCGGTCGGAAGCATTCTCGGCCAGGTTCAGATAATGAAACAGCGATCTCCTGGCGTCCTCCTCCTTGCCCACCCGCAGATAGACGTAACCAAGCTTGCGCAGCAGTTCAGGGTTGCGGTGGTGGTAGTCCGGGTATTTTTCAAAAAGCGTGGCAAAGGTTTTCAAGGCCCCGACAGGATCCTTGCTGGCGGCCATGAGCTCACCCAACCCCATCAGGGCCTTGGCCTTGATCTCCTCATCGCCGGACTCGGAAACCTTTGTATAGATATCCAGGGCTTCGGCCACCCTGCCTACGGCAAAGAGCGTGTCCGCCTGCGCCAGCCTGGCCCGGTCCGTCAGGGGGGAATCGGGATAGCGCTGGAGGAAAAGCTTGAAATAGATGAGCGCCTCGCGATAAAACCGCATGCGGTAATGGGCGTAGCCGACCTCGAAATACGCCTCTGCCGATCGTTTCGACTTTGGAAAATCAGCGCCATACCTCCGGAAAATATCGCGAACCTTATCCCACTGGGGCGTTGGGCTCTGGAGGGCCAGCTGCTTCAAGTTTTGGGCTGCCTGCCAAAGCGCTTCCTCCGCCTGCCCAGCGTCGCGGAATTTTTCGTAGTACCGCTGATACGCGGAAGCGGCCTTTGCCAAATCCCCGCCCTTTACCGCATCCACCGCCTCCTGCCAGACCTCGGCCGGGGTCTCCACTGGAACCGCAACTTGCGCTGGAGGCGGGGGCTTCGACTCGGCCGCCTCCTTGGCCCAGCCCTGTCCCGGCAGAACCCACCCCGCGAGAAGGCCGAAACCGAAAAGAATGCAGAACGGCAGGGCACGCGGGAAATGGGATAACGGGCTGTTTTTCATGAGTCCTTTCACGGGGGTCGGAGTCAGGCGCTGTTGCCGCATACCAGGGGACGCCACCGAAGAGAAAAGGCGCACCTTTTTTCTACGCCTCGGCAGAAGATGACACCAACTTGAATCGTTTCATCTTCTCGATAAGGGTGGTCCGGTTCACATTCAAAAGGCGGGCGGCCCTGTTCTTGACCCAGTCCGTTTGCTCAAGGGCTTGCAGAATCAAACGTTTTTCGAACTCAGCCAGCACGTCATTGAGAAAAAATCCCTCCCCGGGAAGTTCCTCAACCTGCTCAACCGGTCCGGTTCCCGCCTCCAGCAAACGCTCCGGCAGGTCAGCCACGGAAAGCACATCGCTGCCGGCGAGGATCACCATGCGCTCCAGCATGTTCTCGAGCTCCCGGACATTGCCGGGCCAAGGATAGCGTGCGAGCCGGGCCATGACCTCGTCCGCCACCCCCTTGATTTTTTTCTTCCGGAGCCGGTTGAACCGGGCCACGAAATGCTCGACCAGCAGAGGGATATCCTGGAGCCGCTCCCGCAGGGGGGGCGCTTCGATGGGAATAACATTGAGGCGGTAATAGAGATCCTCGCGGAAACGCCCGGCCTGCACCTCCTGCTCAAGATCCCTGTTGGTCGCGGCAACCACCCGGAAATCCGAACTGATGGTCTTGGTGCCGCCGATCCGCTCAAACTCTTTTTCCTGGAGAACCCGCAGCAGTTTCACCTGAAGCATGGGGCTCATCTCGGAGATCTCATCAAGGAAAACCGTGCCCCCGTGGGCCAGCTCAAAGCGGCCGAGCCGGGTCCGGATCGCGTGGGTAAAAGCCCCTTTTTCGTGGCCGAACAGTTCGCTTTCCAGCAGCTCGCCGGGAATGGCCCCGCAATTCACCGGCACAAAGGGACCGGCGCCGCGCACCCCTTCATAATGAAGGGCCTGGGCGATAAGCTCCTTGCCGGTGCCGGATTCGCCCCGGACCAACACGGTGGTTTCGGCATCGCAGACTTTTTTGATCAGGGAGAATACCTGGCGCATGGCGCTGCTGTTGCCGATGATGGCCGCGCACCCCTTTTCGGTCTTTGCCTGGGCCGGGACAACTGGAGAAACCCGCAGGCTGACGCCTGCCTTTTCCAGGGCGCCATCAAGGCGGCTTGCGCCCACCGGCGCCTCAAGATAATCGACAGCCCCGGCCTGCAAGGCGAGAACCGCGTCAGTGACCGAAGGTTCGCTGGCCGCCACGATCACCGTCACCGGGGAAGCGCCATCCTGAAGCTCTCCGAGAAAGGAGGCATGGGGCAAAAGCGAGGACACGGCCAGGAGGATCGCCTGGCACTGGTTTGCCTCGAGCCAGCGCCGGGCTTCGGCCTCGGAACGGACAACAGCCAGGGCCAGGTCTTTTTTCTGAAGAGCCTTGACCAGCTCGGAAGAACGGCCGGAAGAATCGAGCAGCAGAAGGAGCAGGGGATTGTGCGTCATACCACCTTCATGAATACTGTATCGTTTTATTTTAATAAATTTCAGAGCTTATGTTCTTTTGTATACATTATTCAGAAAAAAAGTGTCAATTTTTTTTCACATGCTATATTTTATCAATAATTATTGGAATGTTATCTATTTTTACAGCCTGGCCGCCATCCGGAGGGTGTTGCCTCCTTCCGGCCGACAAAGGTTTTCACATGCCGAGAGACGCAAGCACGGACAAGCCCCTGGTTGAGCTGGTAAACGTCACCAAGATCTATCCGCCCGACATTATCGCCCTGGAAGACGTTTCCCTGCGGATTTACAAGGGAGAAATCCTTTTTCTCACCGGCATGAGCGGCGCGGGAAAAACGACGCTGATCAAACTGATCTGCTGCCTTGAAAACCCCACCCGCGGCGTCATCGAGGTGGCCGGGCGCGACCTTTCCCGGATCAGTCCGGCCGGGGTCCAGCGCATGCGTCAAAAAATCGGCGTTGCCTACCAGGAGTTCCGGCTCCTGGAAAAACAAACCGTCCTGCAAAACATTGCCATGGCCATGGAAGTGACTTACGCAAGCACCAAGGCCATCCACGCCAGAGTCGACGAACTGCTGGCCCTGCTCAATCTCTCCGACAAGCGGGACAAGCTTGCCGGCGAACTCTCCCGCGGGGAACAACAGCGGGTGGCCCTGGCGCGAGCCGCCGCCAACGGACCAAGCCTGCTGCTGGCCGACGAGCCGACCGGCAACCTTGATCCGGTGGCAACGGAGTTGGTCATCAATCTCTTCCGGCACCTGAACGAGAAAAACGGCTCGACCATCGTCGTCGCCACCCATGATCCCTCCATTTACGCGGAAACGGAGCACCGGGTGATGATGTTGAGCAACGGGCAACTTTCCGCCCACCCCAACCGCGCGCCGCGACAGATCGATCTTTTTGAAGCGTAACCGCCGCCAGCCCCAGCGCTTTACGGACGAAACCGCTTTCCTTTCAAGGAGTACCGGACGATGCAGTTTCTGGCTTACATTCTGCGCCAAACAGGAAAAAATCTCAGGCAAACATGGGGAACGCAGGTCATGACCCTGCTGACCGTGACCCTCTCGGTGCTTATCTTTGCCTTTTTCTTTCTCATCTACACCAACATGATCCGGGCCAGCCAACGGCTGGGAGACGATGTCCGCCTCATCGTCTATCTGGACCAGGAGGTCACGGAGCAGATGCGGCCAGGCATCGAAAAAAAGATTCGCGAGTTCGGTCCGGTGGAAAAAATTGTTTTTGTCTCCCGGGCCGAGGCTTTTTCCCGGCTCAGCGCCCAACTGGACAAGGAGAAAGACGTGTTGGCCGACCTGGGCCCCGACTTTCTCCCCCCCTCCATTGAAGTGTACCCCCTGAAAAACCTGCATGATCTCACCAAGATCAGCCAGTTTTCCGACTTCCTCCTGAGCCTGCCCCACGCGGCCAAGGTCCAGTCCGGCAGCGACTGGCTCCGGCGCTTCGGCTACTTCACCAATCTTCTTCGGGTCGTGGTCCTGCTGAGCGGCGGATTACTCATCATCACCATGACCTTTATCATCTCATACACCCTCCGGCTCACCGTGCTTTCCAGACAGGGCGAGCTTGAAATCCTCAGGCTGCTCGGCGCCACCAGCGCCTATATCCGTCTGCCCCTTCTCCTCGAAGGCATGATGCAGGGCTTCCTGGGCTCAAGCCTGGGACTCACCGCGCTGTATTTCCTGTATCAATATATTGCCAGCCGGTTCAGCGGCCCGGGCTTTCTCAGACTCTTTGACTTCGCCTTCTTCCCTGTGGAACTCACGGGCGCCATCCTGCTGGCCGGTGTTGTGCTCTGCACGGCCGGCAGTCTTTTCTCAATCCGCAGATTTATCCGTATCTGACGCATGATTTCCATTTTTCGCCGCCCATACCTTTCCGTCTGCGCCGTGACGCTGACCCTGGCCATCTGCCTTGGCCGGAGCATTTGTCCGGCAGCGGAAGCGCCCCATGTGGACGCCAAGATCGCCGAGGAACAGAAGAAAATTCAGCGGCTCAAGCAAGGCATCGAAGAACAGAAAACCAGGGTTCAAACCACCAAAAAACAGGAAAGTTCCCTGCTCACGGAGTTGGACCGGTTGAACGGGCATATCCAGAAAGAGGGCGACAAGCTCAGCAGCCTCAAGAAGGAATTGAGCAAGCACGAACAGCTCATGGCGGCCAAACAGGATGAGGCTGCCCAGGCAAAAAACGCCAAGGAACAAGCGAAGATCCACATCAAAAAACGGCTCAACTCATTCTACCGCATGGGGGAGATCGGCATGATGAATGTCATCTTTTCCACCAGCGAACTGCCCGATCTTCTTGCCTTTCGCGAGTATTTCGACGCCCTGCTCAAACGGGACCAGGACGTTATCCGGGAATACCGGGATAAGGTGGAGGCGCTGGAGAAGGCGCAGGTCGATCTCCACCAGGAAAAACAAACCCTGGTCGAAACGATCTCCAAGGTCAAAGGCCAGGAAGAGCAGCTCGCCTCCACCCGCGAGGAAAGAATGCGGTTGCTGCAAAAGGTGAAAACCGAGAAAAAACTGTATCAGATGGCGCTTACAGAACTCGAAGGGGCGGCGGACAGGCTTACCGACACCCTGGAGCAGCTCAAGACCGAAGCGGCCAAAGCCCGCAAAAAAGAAATTCACCCCAAGGAAACCAAATCGGCCACCTCCAAAAAATCCCCCCAGGGAAATCTCGGCTTTGCCGCCCAGAAGGGCCGCCTCGCCCCACCGGCGCCGGGCACGGTTACAACCCTGTTCGGCAAGAGCGTCCAGGCAAAATTCGGCATTACCACCTTTGCCAACGGCATTGACATCAAGACCGCGCCGGGCACGGAAATCACCGCCATCTACGACGGCAAGGTCATCTACGCCAAATTCCTGCGGGGCTATGGCAACCTGCTCATCATCGACCATGGCCAGCAATATCTCAGCCTTGTCTCCCGTGCGGCGAAATTCTACAAAGAGGAGGGCGACACGGTCACCAGGGGTGAGGTGGTTGGCGTCATGAGCGACCAGGAAGGCTTGCTGGGCGAGGGGCTCCATTTCGAGATCCGTCACGGAACGACACCGGAAAATCCCCTGCTTTGGGTAAACAACGCCAGGCTCACCATCAAGGCGACCCCAAAAACACCCTAGCGGGCTCCTTGCCGGCGCAGATAAATCATTGTTTCCCACCACGGAACGTGCTAAAATAAAGGCTATTTTCACCATTACAGACAACATCCCAATCCTGATTTGGGAATTTTCGGTTAAGGACCAGGCATGAAAAGCTCGACAAAACGGTTGGTTATAAGGAATATCGCTGTCTCCCTCTGTGTAGCCACCGGCTCGTTGCTGGCCTGGAATTATTCGACCGTCACCGCGACAACCCAGGACGTTTACGAAAACCTTGAGGCGTTTTCCAGGGTGCTCAATCTGGTCCAGGAAAATTATGTCGAGGAAGTGGACAGCGAGAAGGCCATCGAAGGGGCGATCAAGGGCATGCTCAATTCCCTGGACCCCCATTCCTCCTACATGAAGCCCGACGACTTCAAGGAGTTGCAGGTAGAGACCCAAGGGAGCTTCACCGGCATCGGCATCGAGATAACCATGAAGGACAACATCCTCACGGTTGTTTCTCCCATCGAGGGAACTCCTGCCTTTGCCAAGGGGCTCAAGGCGGGCGATAAGATCGTCAAGATCGGCGACGAGCAGACCCAGGACATGAGCCTCATGGAGGCGGTAAAACGGCTCCGCGGCCCCAAGGGCTCGGAAGTGACCATCTCCATCCATCGCAAGGGCTGGCCCGACATCAAGGAGATCACCCTGATCCGCGACATCATCCCCATCCACAGCGTCAAATCCAGGATGCTGGAACCGGGATACCCCTATATCCGCATCATCAACTTCCAGGCCCAGACCACGGCCGATTTCAAAAAGGCGCTCACCGACCTGGAAAAGGAAGGAAAGATAAAAGGGCTTATCGTGGATCTTCGCAATAATCCGGGCGGGCTTCTCGACCAGTCCGTGAAGATTGCCGACATCTTCATCGACGAGGGCGTGGTTGTCTCCACCAAGGGAAGGATCAAGGAGCAAAACTCCATCTTCTACGCCCGCGACAACAGCCCCAAGTACAAATTCCCCTTGGTGGTACTGGTCAACGAAGGCAGCGCCAGCGCCTCGGAGATCGTGGCCGGCGCGTTGCAGGATCACAAGAAAGCGGTGATCATCGGCGCCCAGACCTTTGGCAAGGGATCGGTGCAGACCATTATCCCCATGGACAACGGCGCGGGCCTCAGATTGACCACGGCCAGATATTACACCCCCAGCGGCCGCTCGATCCAGGCGACGGGCATTACTCCGGATATCGTTGTTCCCTCCCCCACCTCCCTGTCAGTGGAGAACGACGAGAAAGAGGATGACCAGGACAAGAAACCCAAATACCTGCGGGAAAAAGACCTGAAGCATCACATCGGCAACGGCCTGAAGGAAGACGTGACGCAGAAAGAAGAGAAACCCAAGACCGAGGAAAAACCGAAATCCAAGGTAAAGACCCAAACGACCAAGGAAAAGTCGGAGCCCGAGGATATGAGCAAGGATCAGCAGTTGAACACCGCGCTCACGCTGCTCAAGGGGTTGAACGTTTTCGGCAAGAAATAAAGACGACGGACAGATCCGACTCAGCCTTGACGGCTGATTTGACGCAAAAAAAGGAGAGGCTCAGCCCTCTCCTTTTTTCTTTGCTCCGGCAACCAGCGCGTAGTAGTCACGCCCCTCCAGGTCATTGATCACCACGGCCGGGAATTTTTCCACCTCGAACCGGAACAGGGCTTCCGGCCCGGCATCATCAAAGGCAACCAACTCGGCCTTTTTCACGCATTTGGACAAGAACGCCCCGGCCCCGCCGATGGCGGCGAGATACACAGCGCCGTGCGCAAGCATGGCCTGGCGCACCTCGGCAGAGCGGGCGCCCTTGCCCATGGTCGCGGCAAGCCCAAGGGCAAGCAAGCGCGGGGTATAGCTGTCCATCCGATAGCTGGTGGTGGGGCCTGCCGCGCCGATTACCCGGCCGGGCCGGGCCGGACTCGGCCCGACATAGTAAAGCAGCTGGCCCGCCAGATCCACCGGCAGCTCCTTTCCCTCATCCAGCAAGGCGCAGAGCCGGCGATGGGTCTGATCCCGGCCGGTATACAGCGTCCCGCTCAAGCTTATCAGCTGACCCGCCTGAAGCGAGGCCAACGCCTCTTTGGTAAACGGCAAAGAGACCTCGATCAGGTTATCAAAAAAAGCAGGTTCACCACGCAGTAACGACATAATCGGGACAGTCCTCAGCTTTCAGTCTTCAGCTACCAGCCTTCGGTTTTTACAAAACGATTTCCTTGTGCCGATGGGCATGGCACTGGATGTTGATTGCCACCGGCAGGCTGGCGATATGGCAGGGAAAGACCTCCATATGCACGGCCAGGGCCGTGGTGATCCCGCCAAAACCATGAACCCCCTGACCCTGACCATTGATCTCCCGCAGCATCCTCTCTTCAAGGGCAGCCACGTCCTCCCGCTCGCTTCTCTCGCCGACCGGCCGCAGCAGGGCCTTTTTCGCCAGCAAGGCCGCCTTTTCAAAAGAGCCGCCAAGGCCAACCCCGACGACCATCGGCGGGCAAGGGTTAGAGCCCGCGGCCAGCACCCGGTCGATGACATGGCGCACCACCCCTTCCGTGCCTGCGGCAGGAGGGAGCATGACCAGACTGCTCATGTTCTCGCTGCCGCACCCCTTGGGGAGAAAACGAATGGTGATCCGGTCGCCCGGCACCAGCTCCAGATGTACGACCGCCGGGGTATTGGTCCCGGTATTCTTGCGGGTCAGGGGATCACAGACCGATTTGCGCAGGTAGCCCTCTTCATAGCCGAGCCGCACCCCCTCCTGCAACGCCTCGTTCAGATCGCCCCGGATGTGGACTTCCTGGCCGAGTTCAAGAAAAAGGATGCCGGTGCCGGTATCCTGGCACACCGGAATCCGATCCCGGCTGGCGATATTGGCATTGGTGAGGAGAAGCTCCAGGATATTCCCGGCGAGTTCTCCTGTTTCCCGGTCGCGCGCGGCGAGCAGGGCATCCAGGATGTCCGGCTCCAGGTCGTGGGCCGCGGCAATGGCCAGATCGCGCACGGCCTGGCGGATCTCGTTGCTGTCAATCTCTCGCATGGTTTAGAAACACTCAACGATTGGGGATGGCTAAGCAAAAATCGTCAGATACAAGGCGCGCAAATTTCGAGGAATGAGGCGTACCCCCGTACGCCGCAGTGACGAGATAATGCAGCGCAACGCGGTAGCTGGCGACTTTTCGGAGTCTCGCTGGCTCGCTTACCTGCGACGCCATCAAGGATTGAGCCTGCGGTTGCGCAACGCCAGGCTCTGTTGCTTGAAGGTATGCTGGATGATTTTTTCCCGGTCTTCATCAAGCAGAAACACAAACTCCAGGGCAACCCGGAATTTGCAGCCGGACTCTTCCTCTTCGGAAGCCGGATCGCAGGCAATCACCCTGCCGAAGGAATAGACATAGGTATAGGACGGGAGCAGAACAACATGGATCTCCACAATCTCGTCCAGCCTAGCGGGCGCATCGCTGCAAAAGGCGATGCCATTGGCGCTGATGTTGGCCTTGCGCATGACCAGGGCGTCCAAGGGGCTTTCCCCCCCTCTGGCCTGCTTCAACATGATGTTCATTTTGTTGTCCAGATGCTGCAAAAAATCAGCCAGATCCGCGTCCCGCTCCCGCAACTTGGCCAAGGCGCTCTGGGCGCCGATGAACATCTGGATATCGGTAAGGCCTTCCTGGTTATAAGGAGAGATCCCCTGCTGAAAATCATCGGCAACAGCCTGCATCTTTTCCGCGGAAACCGGATGAATGGCCAGCATTATCCTGTCCGTGACCCGAACCGACTGTCTGCGATTTAAACCGTCCGTCATGTCTGCCCCCTACCCAGTCAAATGGTACCCTAGAAGACAGCGGAAAAATCCGCCGTCTCCCGCAAATCGGAAGAATGGCCTCAGCCCTTGCCCTGCTTGAGCAGATCCTCCACCTCACCCTGCATGACAAAGCTGTGCTCCGCATCCGGATACACGCCGCCCTTCACCTCATCCCGAAAAGCGGCGACACCCCCGGCGATCTGGGGGGCCAAGTCAGCATACCGCTTCACGAAGCTGGGCACAAACTTTTCAAACATGCCCAGCAGATCGTTGATTACCAGCACCTGGCCGTCGCACTGCGGTCCGGCGCCGATGCCGATGGTGGGGATAGGGATGCTTGCGGTGATGGCCCCGGACAGCTTATCGGGGATGCATTCCAGCACCAAGGCAAAGGCTCCGGCCTCGGCCAGCCCCTTGGCCTCGGCCAGCAGCCGCCGAGCCGATTCTCCATCCTTCCCCTGCACCTTGTAGCCGCCCAACGCTCCGGCGGTCTGCGGGGTCAGGCCGATGTGGCCCATCACCGGAATCCCGGCCCGGACCATGGCCGCCACGGTCTCGCAGATCTCAAGGCCTCCCTCGACCTTCACCGCGTCGCACCCCGCCTCCTTGAGGAAACGGCCGCCATTGGCAATGGCCTCCCGCTTGTCGACCTGGTAGGAAAGAAAAGGCATGTCGCCCACCAGCAGCGCCCGCTCCACCCCGTGCTTGACCGCCCGGCAGTGGTGCAGCATCTCCTCCATGGTCACCGGCACCGTGGACTCATAGCCAAGGAGCACCATGCCCAGGGAATCGCCGACCAGGACGATTTCGACCCCGCTCCGGTCCAGGAGCCGGCCGAAGCTGGCGTCATAGGCCGTCAGCACGACGATTTTCTCCCCGGCCTCCTTCAGATTGATGATGTCCCGGACTGTCAGTTTTTTTCCGATCATATGCGCCTCTCTTTGTTTCCCTGCCCTGCCGCCCTAAAAAGGCAGAGTGGCAACCTCGCCGTTGCACGGGTCCGCATCCTGCCTGCGGGTAAAAGGCCTGCCGAAATGGGCATACGCCGCCTGGGTCGCCATCCTGCCCCGGGGGGTGCGCATCAAGAGCCCCATCTGGATGAGGAAGGGCTCGTAGACATCCTCCAGGGTGGTCTTCTCCTCGCAGGCCATGGTGGCCAAGGTTTCCAACCCGATGGGCCCGCCCTGGAACTTGTCGATGATGGTGAGCAGAATCCGCCGGTCCATCTCGTCGAGCCCTTCCTGATCCACGCCCAGCATGGTCAACGCCTCGTCCGCCACCTTGGCCGTGATCTTGCCCTGCCCCTTGACCTCGGCGAAATCCCGCAGCCGCTTGAGCAGCCGGTTGGCTATCCTCGGGGTGCCCCGGGAACGGCGGCCGATTTCCAGGGCGCCGCCCTCATCCATGGGCACGCCCAGCAGGGAGGCAGACCGTTTGACAATGGTCACCAGCTCGGGGGGCGAATAGAAATCAAGGCGCAGCACCATGCCGAAGCGGTCGCGCAAGGGCGGGGTCAACAGGCCGGTGCGGGTTGTCGCCCCCACCAGGGTAAAACGGGGCAGATCCATCTTGACGCTGCGCGCGCCGGGCCCCTGGCCGATGACCAGGTCCAGCTGATAATCCTCCATGGCCGGATAGAGAATCTCCTCCACCACATGGTTGAGGCGATGGATCTCGTCGATGAAGAGCACATCGCCTTCCTGGAGACTGGTAAGGATGGCGGCCAGATCGCCGGGCCGCTCGATCACCGGACCGGAGGTAACCCGGATATTGGCGCCCATCTCGTTGGCAATAACGTAGGCGAGGGTGGTCTTACCAAGACCTGGAAAGCCATGAAAAAGCACATGATCCAAGGCCTCGCCCCTGGCCTGCGCAGCCTTGATCGCGATGGAGAGATTGCTTTTGAGCTGCTCCTGGCCGATGTACTGGTCAAGCAGCTTGGGGCGCAGCGCATGATCCGCGGGCTCGACCTGCTCGGCCACCGAGGAAACCAATCGTTCTTCGTGATTCACACCAGGGCCCTCAAGGTCTGACGGAGCAATTCTTCAAGCCGCAGGGCAGCAAAGCCCTCTGCCCCGGCTTGTTGCCGCACCAAGGCCAGCGCCTCCCTGGCCCGGGGTGCGGGATAACCGAGATTGAGCAGGGCGGAAATCGCATCGTGCACCCGCTCGTCCTCTCCCGGCAGGGTAAGGGCGGGGGAAGCGGCGGACAACGCCTCGGGCACGAACCGCACCTTGTCTTTCAATTCCAGGCACAGCCGCTCCGCGGTTTTCTTGCCCACCCCCGGCAGCCGGGTAAGCCGGGCCAGATCGTCGTGCAGGATGGCGCGGGCCATCTCCGCCGGAGAGATTCCGGCCAGGATATGCATGGCCACCTTGGGCCCTATGCCGGAGACGGTGTTCAGCAACTGGAACATCTCCTTTTCCGTGGGCTCGAGAAAACCATAGAGATTGAAGGCATCCTCGCGCACCACCGTCTGGATGTGGAGAAAAACCTCCTCCCCCTCCCCCGGCAACCGCGCCTGCCCGCTCTGGGGGAAGAACACCTCGTACCCCACCCCGCCCACATCGACAATGAGGGATTCGGGGAGTTTTTTAAACAGCATTCCTCGCAGGCAGGCAATCATGATAGACTCGCAAAAAGGGAAAGATCCCACATGTCAGTGACACTAAATCAAATGGCTACAAATTTACAACCGTTGTAATCGCGGCAGTATGCGATTTCAACAATCATGATGGGGTCTATTATGGAAGAATTTTGTTGAAATCGCAACAACCGCGATTTCAACGGTTATTGCTGCGGAGCTTGTGATGCTATGTAGTGGACCTGTGGCCTTCTGAGGCTATGACAAAACCATCAGCTTTGACAAGAAGAGAAGTAAAAAGCCTGTGCGCGCGCAATCTATCAGTAAATCTGGTCACTCATCTTTTCCGGTAAGCGTTCACCAGTGCCACAGATGCGCGTGTCAATGGTCGGCAGAAGTGCCGACAAAGAGGTCTGCGAAGTGTGCTATTGCACATGAGCAGGCCGATGACAAAGCAGATGTGGTGCTGGTGGACGCTTACCGGTGATTGGCCCGGCAGATGGCCACGGCCAGGGCGTCGGCCGCGTCCTGGCTGGGCGAGGCGACAAGCTTGAGCAAAACCCGGACCATCTGCTGCACCTGCTCCTTCGGCGCCTGACCGTACCCGGCCACCGCCTGCTTCACCACCGTGGGGCTGTACTCCTCCAGGGGCAGTCCATGCTGCCTGGCGGCCAGGAGCAGCACCCCCCTGGCATGGCCGAGCTTCAAGGCCGAGCGGGGATTGATGGCGGTGAAGATATCCTCCACCCCGGCCAGCTGCGGCTTATGGGCGGCAATGACCTCGCGGATGCCGTCGTAGATCTCTTCAAGCCGCTCGGGAAACGGTTTTTTCTCCGAGGTCCGGATCACCCCGCAGGTGACAAAGGTCAGGGCGTGGCCCTGGCAATCGATCACCCCGTAGCCGGTGGCCCGGGAACCGGGATCGATCCCGAGGATGCGGACGGTTTGGGGTCCTGCCTTGGCTTTGCCGAGGATCATATCCTAGGAAATCTTTTCCATCAACGCATCGGGGATATCGAAGTTGGCATGCACCTTCTGCACGTCATCGAAATCCTCCAGATTGTCGATGAGCTTCATCAAGGAAATAGCCGTCTTCTCCTCGGCCACCTCAACGGTGTTCTTGGGGATCATGGAGATGGAGGCCTCGACAAAGGTGACCCCGGCCTTCTCCAAAGCCTCCCGCACCGTGTTGAAATCCTCGGGCGCGGTCAGCACCTCGAAGATATCGCCGTCATCGACAACATCCTCGGCTCCGGCCTCCAGGGCCAGCTCCAGAAGCTTTTCCTCGTCCATCGCCCCTTTTTCCACCACCATGGAGCCCTTCTTGTCAAACATGTAGGAAACGCAGCCCGTCTCGCCCATGTTGCCGCCGGACTTGCCGAAGAAGAAGCGCACCTCGCCCACGGTCCGGTTCCGGTTGTCGGTGAGGCAGTCAACCAAGATAGCCACCCCGCCCGGCCCGTAGCCTTCGTAGGTGATCTCCTCGTAGTTCGCCCCTTCCAGCCCGCCGACCCCCTTCTTGATGGCCCGCTCGATATTGTCCTTGGGCATGTTCACGGCCCGGGCCGAGATAATGCCCGCGCGCAGACGGGGGTTGGCCTCGGGGTCGCCTCCGCCCATGCGGGCAGCCACGGCGATCTCCTTGGCAATCTTGGTGAACATCTTGCCGCGCTTGGCATCCTGCGCGCCTTTCCGATGTTTGGTATTAGCCCATTTTGAATGTCCGGCCATGATCCTTTTTCTCCTAAAAATTAAACAGTACAAGTGAAGAATAATGGACTCGCAACAACTGCCCTTCGACAGGCTCAGGGTGAACGGACATCAACCTCATTATGACATTCCGTTCGTGCTGAGCTTGTCGAAGCACCTGTTTGAAGGAAATTCCAAGTTGTTACGAGTCCATCATTCTGCCTTCGGCATCTTCTTAAAACCCATCCCCAGCACAAAAACCTCGCGGCTTTCCGGACGGGAGCTTTTCGGTTTCACTATCTTGGTCAGGTTGAAATGGGGGCGAACCTCATCCACAAACGATTTGAAATCCTCGCCCTCAAACACCTTGCAATAAAAATTGCCGCCCACCCGCAACATCTCCTGGGCGATGGCCAGAACCCGCCGGGAAAGATCCAGCGAGTGCTGCTGATCCGCCCATTTGTTGCCGGTGGTGCGCGGAGCCATGTCGCTGATGATCACCGCGAACTCCGGGCAGATAGCGCGCACCTTGTCCAGCACCTCGGCGGTCATGATGTCGCCGTGCAGAAAGGTAAACTTACCGCTGTGCCCCTTGGTGTTGATCTGCCCGAAGTTGAGGTCAACCCCCACCACCAGCCCCTGCGGGCCGACAGCCTGGGCCGCGTACATGGACCAGCTGCCGGGCTGACAGCCCAGATCGAGCACCGTGTCGCCCTTTTTCAGCAGCCCGTGCTTGAGTTGGGCCTCCTCCAGCTTATACACCGAGCGGGCGGGATAGCCTTCCTTCTTGGCCTTTTTGAAGTAATGATCCTGAACTTCTTTCACAGGCCTGCCGCCTTGGTTGGGGTCTGCACCGTTTCCGTGGTGCTCCGCAAAAAACATCGTTGAAAAGCGGTTATATTTAGCCTGTTTATCGCTTCTTGACAAGCAGAATCCCCAGGCGAATGAACCCGGCGTTTCCGGAAGCGGCAGGGGATATGGCGCGGAGCAGCAGCGTTGGATTGACAGACAAGGCGGCAGGGAGCAAAATAATATAAATGAGGACTGCATCCCCCCCCTTTTCCAGGGTTGACAATCA
>JAJZPC010000025.1 GCA_021811385.1 Deltaproteobacteria bacterium
CCTTGAGGCTCTCCTCGCTTTTCTTGAGCACCGAGAGGATGTTTTCCCCCACGTTGGAGAAGGATTTGAGGAAATGCTCCATCTCCTTCTTGACCCGCACCGCTGTCTTGCTGGTCAGTTTTCTGCTCAAAAAACTGGAAAGCGCGCCCACATTGGGGGAGATGGACATCTCGTTGTCATTGAGGATGACGATGAGATCCTTGTGGAGATGCCCGGCCTGATTGAGGGCCTCAAAGGCCATGCCGCCGGTCATGGAGCCGTCGCCGATCACGGCGATGCTCTTGTGGCGGTCGCCTTTCAGATCCTTTGCCGTGGCAATGCCCAGGCTGGCCGAGATCGAGGTGCTGCTGTGGCCGGTGTCAAAGGCGTCATACGCGCTTTCCGCCCGTTTGGGAAAACCGCTGATCCCCTGGTACTGGCGCAGGGTGTGGAATTGCTCGCGGCGGCCGGTGATCAGTTTGTGGGTGTAGGCTTGATGGCCCACGTCCCAGACCACCTTGTCCTCGGGGGTATCGAAAACATAATGGATGGCCAGGGTGAGCTCGACCACCCCCAGGCAAGGGGCCAGGTGTCCGCCGGTCTGGGAAACGGTCTGGATGATCGTCTCTCTGATCTCCGCAGCCAGCGTCTCGAGTTGTTCCACGGAGAGCTTTTTGAGATCGGTCGGGGAATTGATGGTGTCCAGCAAGGGGGTATGGCTCATGTGGCCTTTTCCTCCGGGGTGCCCTGGCGGGTGTCCGGTTAGTTGTTTCGTTCGTATATATACCGGGCAAGGGCGCGGAGCGGCTCGGCTTTGGCGTCAAAAATCTCCAGGGCGGTCACGGCCGCATCCACAGCCTCTTTGGCCATGACCTTTGTTTTGGCAACGCCGAAAAAGGCGGGGTAGGTCGCCTTGTTGCGTTGGGCGTCGGCTCCAGCGGTCTTGCCGAGATCTGTCGTGGTTCCTTCCACATCCAGCAGGTCGTCGACTATCTGGAAGGCCAAGCCGATCTGCGCGCCGTATCGGCTCAAGGCGGCAAACTGATTCTCGTCACCCTTGCCGAAGATGGCCCCTGCCTGCACCGAGGCGGTAATAAGGGCGCCGGTTTTGTAGCCATGGATCAGTCTGAGATGCTCAAAGTCGATTGCCCTCCCTTCGGCGGCAAGATCCAGGGATTGGCCGCCCACCATGCCCACTGGGCCGATGGCCTTGGCGATGGTGTTGATCATCCTGAGCTGTGCCTCCGGGGAGATCCCCTGGAGGGCATCGGGATGGCTCATCAGTTCAAAGGCGAAGCTGAGCAGCCCGTCCCCGGCCAGAATGGCTTCCGCTTCGCCGAACACCACATGGCAGGTCGGTTTGCCGCGCCGGAGGTCATCGTCGTCCATGGCCGGCAGATCGTCATGGATCAGGGAATAGGTATGGATGCATTCCAGGGCGCAGGCAACGGGCAACAGGGGGGCGGTGGCGGCGTGCAGGGCCTCTGCCGCGGCTAGGGCCAGGATGGGACGGATTCTCTTGCCCCCGGCGAAAAGGCTGTAGCGCATGGCCTTGATATGGTTGGCAAGAGCCCCCTCTTCAGGCAGCATATAGCGCGCCAGGGCCTGTTCGACAACCGCGCATTGTTTCGTCAGATATTTTTTAACGTCCATGGCTGGGAGATTTCCGTGGGTTGCAAGCGAGACAGGGGCTAGGCGTCGTCTTCATCGGCAGCCGTGCCGGAAGTATTAAAGGGAACGCTGATGAGTTTGCCGTCTTTTTTCAACAGGAGATCGACTTTCTGCTGCGCTTCTTCCAGCTTGTGGTTGCACAGTTCGGCCAGCTTGATTCCCTCGTCGAATTTTTTCAGGGATTTTTCCAGGCTCAGGTCGCCGTTTTCCAGTTCCCGGGTGATCTGTTCCAGCGACTCCAGGGCTTCTTCAAAAGATTTTTTGGACATGATCCCTCCCGAGGTTTCTTGTCAAAAGAATGCTCCTCGTCTGACGGCAACTATGAATGTAATCTCCTAAAATAAATGAAGTTGCGGTTCTGGGCAATGTCTTTCCAAAAAAACATGAGTATGGTAGGTTGGCTGGGCATCGTATGATCATGTCCGGCCGGTATAAAACGCTTTTTTGAAGAAAAACCTCCATGCCATATTTCTTGCAGGATCTGCTCCCTCAATTCAGCCGCTGGCTTTCCGTGGAAAAGGGGTATTCCCTTAAAACCGTTGAGAGCTATGGGCGTGATCTTGCCGAATTTACATCGTTTATTGGCCCAGATCAGGATGTGCGCCAAATCGAGCCCCGCACCGTCCGCTCCTATGTCTATGCCTTGAACGGTAAAAACAAGGGCACTTCCGTGGCCAGGAAGCTTTCCGCCCTGCGCACCTTTTTCCGCCATCTCCTCCGCGAGAAGATTATCATCCATGATCCTGTTGCGCCCATTGCCACGCCGAAACTGGAAAAGCACATGCCTGTTTTTCTCACGGTGGACGAGGTTTTCACCCTTATGGAGATGCCGGGCGATCAGGATGCCTTTACCTTCCGTGACCGGGCGATTTTGGAGATCCTCTATTCCACCGGGGTGCGGGTTGCCGAACTTGCCGCCCTTGATCAGGAGCGCCTTGACTCGGAAGAGGGAATGCTTAGGGTTACCGGCAAGGGCAACCGGGAACGGTTGGTGCCGGTGGGTACTCCCGCCCTGGAAGCGCTGAGCCGATATCTGCCCCAGCGGACCCTGTTGATCCGCGAACGGATCGGTCGCGGGGATCCGCCGGAAAACAAGGCGATTTTTCTCAACCACCGTGGGCTGCGCCTCACCACCCGCAGCATCGAACGGCTGGTGAAATTCTATGCCCTGCGGGCCGGGATCGCCGCCCGGGTAACGCCCCATGCCCTGCGCCATTCCTTTGCCACCCATCTTCTGGAAATGGGGGCGGATCTGCGCACGGTGCAGGAGTTGCTGGGGCATGTCAGCCTGTCAACCACCCAGCGGTACACCCATTTGAACATGGATCATCTGAACGAGGTCTATGACCGGGCCCATCCCAAGGCGCGAATGGGATAGGGGGCGAGGTCAAAGGCTAAAGGAGAAAGGTTTTGGAGGAGCAAACTGTGAAAATCAGATCGACCACAATCATTGCCGTCCGGCACAGGGGTGAAGTGGCCCTGGCCGGGGACGGCCAGGTATCGCTGGGCAACACCATCATGAAGCATGAGGCGCGCAAGGTCCGCCGCCTGTATGAAGGCAAGGTCATTACCGGCTTTGCCGGGTCCACGGCCGATGCCTTTACCCTGTTCGACCGGCTGGAGCAGAAGCTTGAGCAGTACGACGGCAATCTGATGCGGGCGGCGGTGGAGCTGGCCAAGGACTGGCGCACGGATAAGATGCTCCGCAAGCTGGAGGCCTTTCTGGTGGCGGTGGATAAGAATCATTCCCTGCTTCTTTCCGGCACCGGCGACGTGATCGAGCCGGACGACGGCATCCTGGCCATCGGCTCGGGCGGGCCGTACGCCCAGGCCGCAGCCAAGGGTCTGGTGGCGCACAGCGAGCTTTCCGCCGAGGAGATCTGCCGGGAGGCAATGCGGATCGCCGCCTCCATCTGCGTCTTTACCAATGACCGTATTGTTGTAGAAAAGATGGCGGCTGAATAAAATAAGGAAGATTTCGAGATGGAACCCATGAACACCCTGACCCCCAGGCAAACCGTGGCCGAACTGGACCGCTACATCATCGGCCAGGACGCGGCCAAGAAATCCGTGGCCATTGCCCTGCGCAACCGCTGGCGGCGCCAGCAGGTGCCTCTGCCCCTGCGCGAGGAGATTGCACCCAAGAACATCATCATGATCGGTCCCACCGGGGTGGGGAAAACCGAGATCGCCCGCCGGTTGGCCAGCTTGGCCCAATCGCCCTTTCTCAAGGTGGAGGCCTCCAAGTTCACCGAGGTTGGCTATGTGGGGAGGGATGTGGAGTCCATGATCCGCGATCTACTCGATCTGGCCATCAACATGGTACGCGAGGAAGCGCGGGAGCAGGTGACGCACAAGGCGGCGGAGCAGGCCCAAGAGCGGATGCTCGACCTGCTGGTGCCGCCGCGCCCGGCCCCCTTGGGCCAGGTTACGCCCATGGCGAAAAGAAGCGAAGATGGAGCGAGGGCAGGGGAGCCGGTTGATTCCACCAGGGAAAAGTTCCGGCAGATGCTTAAAGATGGCAAGCTCGACGGGCGGCAGGTGGAGATGGAGCTCGACCAGGCCGCACCAATGCCCATGCTCGAGATCCTTTCCCACGGGGGCAGCGGCCTGGACGACATGGAATCCGGGCTCAAGGATGTGTTCGGCAAGATGTTTCCCAAGAAAACCCAGCGCCAGCAGATGCTGGTAAAAGACGCCATGGAGGTGCTCAAGAAACGGGAGGCCGAACGGCTGATCGACATGGAGAGCGTCACCCGGCTGGCCATCCAGCGCACCGAGCAGTCCGGGATCATCTTTCTCGATGAGATCGACAAGATCGCCTCGCGGCAGGGTGGCTCAGGCCACGGGCCCGAGGTTTCCCGCGAGGGGGTGCAGCGCGACCTGCTGCCCATTGTCGAGGGCTCCACCGTGACCACCAAGCACGGCATGGTCAAGACCGACCATATCCTTTTCATCGCCAGCGGCGCCTTTCATCTCTGCAAACCCTCGGATCTGGTGCCGGAGCTGCAGGGGCGCTTCCCCATCCGGGTTGAGCTCAATGCCCTGGGGGAGGAGGAATTCTACCGGATCCTCACCGAACCGCAGAACGCCCTGATCAAACAGTACATCGCCCTCATGGCCACCGAAGGGATCGCCCTGGAGTTTGCCGAGGACGCCATCCGGGGTATGGCCAGAATCGCCGCCACGGTGAACCGGAAAACCGAGAACATCGGGGCCAGGCGGCTGCATACCATCATGGAGCGGCTGCTGGAGGAACTCTCCTTTGACGCCACCGACCGGGAGGAGAAGAAATTTCTCGTTACCGCCGAGTATGTGAAAAAGCAGTTGCAGGATATCTCGGAAGACGAGGATCTGAGCCGGTTTATTTTATAAGCTGTGTAACTGTCCAGCAGCACCGCATCTGCTTTGTCATCGGCCTGCTCATGTGCAATAGCACACTTCGCAGTCCTCTTTCGCGCATCCGCGGCACTGCTGGACAGTTACAAGTCGGATAGTTTTTTCTTTTTTTTATAGGCGACCAAGATGATTGAACACGATTTGAAATACTGTCCGAAATGCCGGGACGAGTACCGGGCGGAAGCGGAAACCTGCGCGACCTGCGCCATTGCCCTTGTCTGGGGGACGGAGTTGGTTGTCATGGAAAGCAATAATGGCGCTTCCCGGCGGAACCGGAAAGGACCGTTGACCCCCGACGACCAGCTGGTCGTTGTTTTTCAGGGAGCGCTTGGCGACCTCAAACATCTCAAGGATCTGCTTGAGGCGGAACAGATCGGCACCATGATCAGCAAGGAGGGTGGGGGGTGCGCCAGCGGCGGCTGCGCCCCCAAGTTTCAGCTCCAGGTCCGGCAGGAAGAGGTGCGGGATGCCTTGGAGGTGCTTGCCGAAGAGCATCGCCGGGCAACCGCCCTGGCCGAGCACGACGATACCCATGCCGGAGCGGTTTTCAACCCCGAGGCCGGGGAGGCGGTGTGTCCGGCCTGCGGCTTTGCCTTTGCCACCACCACCACGACCTGCCCGGACTGCGGGCTCTGTTTCGGCTGAGCTGAACGATGGCGCTCAAAAAATCCCAACTCTATGGCTCGCTCTGGCAGTCCTGCGACGAGCTGCGCGGCGGCATGGACGCCAGCCAGTACAAGGATTATGTCCTCGTTCTCCTGTTCATCAAGTACGTCAGCGACAAGTACGCAGGCCAGCCCTATGCGCCCATCACCATTCCCGATGGGGCGAGCTTCAAGGACATGGTTGCGCTCAAGGGCAAGCCGGACATCGGCGACCAGATCAACAAGAAGATTATCGGACCGCTGGCCAATGCCAACAAGCTCTCCGATCTGCCGGACTTCAACGAAGCCGGCAAGCTCGGCACCGGCAAGGAGATGGTGGAGCGGCTTACCAACCTCATCGCCATCTTCGAGAACAAGGCGCTGGATTTCTCCAAGAACCGGGCCGACGGCGACGATATCCTGGGGGATGCCTACGAATACTTGATGCGCCACTTCGCCACCGAGAGCGGCAAGAGCAAGGGCCAGTTCTACACCCCCGCCGAGGTCAGCCGGATCATGGCGCAGATTGTCGGCATCCGCGAGGCCAGGACCAGCGCCGCCACCACGGTGTATGATCCTACCTGCGGCTCCGGCTCGCTGCTCTTGAAAGTGGGCGATGAGGCCGGCACCGCCGTCACCCTTTACGGCCAGGAGAAAGACGCCGCCACCAGCGGTTTGGCCCGCATGAACATGATCCTGCACAACAACCCCACCGCGCTCATCGTGCAGGGAAACACCCTGTCCGATCCCAAGTTCAAGGAAGGCGATACCCTCAAAACCTTCGATTACGCAGTGGCCAATCCGCCTTTTTCCGACAAGCGCTGGTCCACCGGCCTCGACCCGCTGCACGACCCCTACCAGCGCTTCCAGTCCTTCGGCACGCCGCCGGCCAAGCAGGGCGATTACGCCTACTTGCTGCATATCGTCCGCTCGCTCAAATCCACCGGCAAGGGCGCGTGCATTCTGCCGCACGGCGTGCTGTTTCGCGGCAATGCCGAGGGTGACATCCGCAAAAACCTCATCCGCAAGGGCTACATCAAGGGGATCATCGGTCTGCCCGCCAACCTATTTTACGGCACCGGCATTCCCGCCTGCATCGTGGTCATCGACAAGGAAGAGGCCGCCGCCCGCAAGGGCATCTTCATGATCGACGCCAGTAACGGCTTCATGAAGGATGGCCCCAAGAACCGGTTGCGCAGCATGGACATCCACAAGATCGTGGACATCTTCACCCGGCAGTGCGACACGCCCCGTTATGCGCGCATGGTCTCGTTTGCCGAGATCGAAAGGAACGGGTTCAACCTCAACCTGCCGCGCTACATCGACAGCCAGACGGTCGAGGATGTGCAGGATATCGAAGGCCACCTGCAGGGCGGCATCCCCGTGGCCGATGTCGATGCCCTGGCGCGCTACTGGACCGTCTGCCCCCAGCTCCGGCACTCCCTGTTCAAGGATGGCCGCCCCGGCTATGTGGAGCTGGGGGTGGAGAAATCGGCCATCAAGCCCGCCATCTACGAGCACCCCGAGTTCGCCGCATTCATCCAGGGCATGAACACCCACTTCGCCGCCTGGCGCCGGACGAGCGCCGCCACGCTCAAGGCGTTGCAAGCCGGCTGCCACCCCAAGGAGATCATCGTCGCGCTCTCCGAAGAGTTGCTGGCCCATTACGCGGACAAGCCGCTCATCGACAAATACGACGTTTATCAGCACCTCATGGACTATTGGGCCGAGACCATGCAGGACGATTGCTACCTGATCGGTGCCGACGGCTGGAAGGCCGAGACCTCGCGTATCGTCGAGACCGATAAGAAGGGCAAGGAAAAGGACAAGGGCTGGGCCTGCGACCTGATCCCCAAGCCTCTTGTCGTCGCCCGCTACTACGCCAAGGAGCAGGGTGCCATTGACCGGCTCGGTGCCGAGTTGGAAAGTGTCGTCGCCAAGCTCGCCGAGCTGGAGGAGGAGCATGGCGGCGAGGAGGGCGCCTTTGCCGAACTGGACAAGGTGAACAAGGCCAACGTCGCCACCAGGCTCAAGGAGATAAAAGGCGACAAGGAAGCCAAGGATGAAGCCGGTGTGCTCAATGAATGGCTCAAGCGCAACACCGAGGAGGCGAACCTCAAGAAGAAGTTGAAGGAAGCCGAAGCCGCGCTCGATGCCTTGACTTACGCGTACTATCCCAAACTCACCGAGGCCGAAATCAAGGCGCTGGTGGTGGACGACAAATGGCTCGGTGCGCTGGATCGGGATATCCACGGCGAGATGGACCGCATCAGTCAGGCCCTCACCCAGCGGGTGAAGGATTTGGCCGAACGCTACGAAACCCCGCTGCCGCAACTCACCAGCCGGGTGGCCGAGCTGGAGGTCAAGGTGAACCGCCACCTGGTAAGGATGGGCTTCGCATGGGAGTAACCGCAAGGTCTGCTTGACTATTCATCCATCGAGATGTTATTAAAGAAACTGGCAGATATTTTTAATAAGCAAAATTCTTATTCAAGGATCGCACCGTATGCACCGTGATGCCACGGGAAGCTATGCCACCAGTATCGCCGGGGGGGAAACCGTCCGCGCTTTTATCCCCAAGCCCTTGCCGCCTATGCCGCCTTTCGACTTGAGCGGCACTCGGCAACCCTTGCTCGAACGCGCCACCCTGGCCCTGGGCCGTCTGGACAGCATCAGCCTGCTCTTGCCCGACCCGCAGCTTTTTCTCTATGCCTATGTGCGCCGCGAGGCGGTGCTGTCGTCGCAGATCGAAGGCACCCAGTCCTCCCTTTCCGATCTGCTCTTGTTCGAGCTGGATGAATCCCCTGGGGTGCCCTTCGATGACGTTGTCGAGGTTTCCAACTATATTGCCGCTCTGGAGCATGGCATGGCGCGGCTGCACGAGGGTTTTCCCCTCTGTAACCGGCTGTTGCGGGAGATGCACGCCCGGCTGATGGCACGGGGACGCGGCAGCGACAAAGCGCCGGGCGAATTTCGCCGCAGCCAGAACTGGATCGGCGGCACCCGTCCCGGCAATGCCCGGTTTGTGCCGCCTCCGCCTCAAGAGGTTGACCCCTGCATGACCGCGCTGGAGCGGTTCATCCATAATAATGAACCCAGCGCCATGCCGGTGCTGCTCAAGGCCGCGCTGGCGCATGTCCAGTTCGAGACCATCCATCCCTTCCTTGATGGCAACGGCCGCCTTGGCCGTCTGCTCATTGCCCTGCTCCTGCATGAGGGCGGCGCACTGAGCCAGCCGCTCCTCTACCTGAGCCTCTACTTCAAGCAGCACCGCTCCCACTATTATACCCTGCTCGATCGGGTGCGCACCGAGGGCGACTGGGAGGCGTGGGTCGATTTCTTTCTCGAAGGCGTGGCAGAGACCGCCAATGGCGCGGTGCAGACCGCTCAACGTTTGGTGGCGTTGTTCCAAGAGGACACCCAGCGCGTCCAGGCCAGCGGTCGCAGCGCCGCCAATGGTCTGCGGGTGCTCGACGCCCTGCGTCAGCGGCCACTGTGCAGCCTGGGCCAGCTCTGCCACACCACCGGCATGACCTTCCCCACCGCCACCAAGGCCATGCTGAAGTTGATGGAGTTGGGCATTGTCCGCGAACTCACCGGCCAGCGTCGCAACCGACTCTTTGTGTATGATGCTTACCTGAGCATCCTCAACGAGGGAGGGGAAGCGTTGTGAGGCCGGGTTACAAGCAGACCGAGGTGGGGGTGATTCCGGAGGATTGGGAGATCGTCAAGCTTGGGAAATATGCAACTTTCAAGACAGGTCCTTTTGGGAGCGCTTTACACCAATCCGACTACGTTGACGGTGGTGTTCCGGTCATTAATCCAATGCAGATTGTCGGTGGAAAAATTCAGCCCACGCCTTCGATGGCGATTACAGAACAGGCGGCACGGAATCTGTCCGAGTTTCGTCTTTCAGCGGGCAATGTAGTCATCGGCAGACGCGGAGAAATGGGGCGCTGCGCATTCGTACGGACTGAAGAGCACGGCTGGTTGTGTGGAACCGGCTCTATGATCATTCGCACGGGGCCTTCACTAGACGCTCGCTTTATCCAGCGAGTATTATCAAGTCCGCCAATTATCGCCGAGATTGAGAATGCATCAGTCGGCTCCACGATGATTAACCTCAATCAGGGTACGCTGGGGAATCTTCACGTTCCCCTCCCACCCACCAAGGCCGAACAAGAAGCCATCGCCGAGGCGTTGAGCGATGCGGATGGACTCATCGAATCGCTGGAGCAACTCCTCGCCAAAAAACGCCTGCTCAAACAAGGCGCCATGCAGGAATTGCTCACCGGCAAGAGGCGGTTGCCGGGGTTCAGCGGGGAGTGGGAGGTGAAGCGGTTGGGGGAGTTGGCAGACATTCGCAGTGGTGGAACGCCAAGCACGATGCAACCGCAGTTTTGGGATGGCGATATCCTTTGGTGTACGCCCACAGACATTACCAGCTTGAACGGCTTCAAATACCTCCAAGACACAAGCCGCAAGATTTCACACCAAGGCTTGAAAAACAGTTCAGCCGAGATGATCCCTGTCAATTCGATTGTGATGACCTCACGAGCCACCATTGGCGAGTGTGCGATCAATACTGTCCCTGTTTCCACAAATCAGGGGTTCAAGAATTTCATTCCGTTCGAGCATTTTGATGTGGAGTTTCTCTACTACTTACTGCTTACCCAAAAGCAAGGGTTTATCAGCCTGTGTGGTGGCAGCACATTTCTCGAAATCGGCAAGACCCAGCTCGCTGCTTTTGAGGTGAAGCTACCTGCGGAGAAAGCCGAACAAACTGCCATCGCCGCCATCCTCTCCGACATGGACGGGGAGATCGGTGCCTTGGAAGCCAAGCTGGCCAAGGCCCGCCGGATCAAGCAGGCTATGATGCAGGAACTGCTCACCGGAAGGATTCGCCTAGTACAATCCACCGCCAGGATAATCCCGCTCCCGACCCAAAAGCAGACCAGCCCAGCCACCGCCAAATCCCACAAATCCCATAACTGGCAGATCAACGAGGCGGTGATCATCGGCGTCCTGGCCAAGCACTTCGGTTCGGAGAAGTTTCCCCTGGCCCGCAAACGCTGCACCAAGCTCACCTACCTGCTCCACCGCCATGTCGAGCGGCAGGCAGAAGGCTATCTCAAAAAGGCCGCCGGTCCCTACAATCCGGCTGTTAAATACAAAGGGCCGGAGGGTATCGCCCAGAAGAACGGTTACGTCCGCCCGCACCACAACGGCACCTATCCCGGCTTTGTCGCTGCCGGCAATATCACCGAGGCCGAGGCCTATTTTGCCCAGTGGTACGGGCCGGAGGTGCTGCCCTGGCTGGAGCAATTCCGTTTCAAGAAGACCGACGAACTGGAACTGCTGACCACGGTGGACATGGCCATGGAAGACCTGCGCCGGGAGGGACAGGCAGTGAACTTGGGCGCGGTGAAACAGGTCATCCACGACCATCCCGAATGGGAGGCCAAACTGGAGCGGGAGATCTTCGCCGACCCCAACATTATCCGGGCCATAGACGAATGCCGGGAGTTTTTGGGCAACTGAGGAGAGCTATGCCAACGCACAGAGAACACCAGCACATTGAGTGGAAAGAATCCTGGCGGGATGAATATCTGAAATGGCTCTGCGGCTTTGCCAACGCCGAGGGCGGGATGCTGGTTATCGGCAGGAACGACCAGGGCGTGGCGGTCGGGGTCAAGGATGCCGGGAAGCTCTTGAAGGATATCCCCAACAAGGTGCGCGATGTGCTGGGGATCATGGTGGACGTGAATCTGCGTGAAGAAGACGGCAAGGAAGTGGTCGAAATCCTGGTCGATCCTTACCCCAGCCCGGTGAGCTACAAGGGCGAATATCACTACCGGAGCGGCAGCACCAAGCAGGAGTTGAAGGGCGCGGCGCTGGATAAATTTCTCCTGCAAAGGCAGGGGAAACGCTGGGACGGTGTGCCGGTGCCTGGCTTTCACCTGAACGATTGCAGCCAGGACGCGTTCAAACTGTTCAAGGCAAAGGCCGCTAAAAGCGGTCGCATTACTGAAGAGATCCTGCATGACGGCAACGACTTGCTGCTCGAAAATCTGCAACTCAGGGAAGGCAGATATCTCAAACGGGCCGCGGCCTTGCTGTTCTACGACCAGCCGGAAAAATTCGTCAGCGGCGCCTATGTTAAAATCGGCTTCTTTGTGACCGACGATGATCTGCGTTATCAGGACGAAATCCACGGCAACCTGTTCGAGCAGGTCGAGAAGATCCTGGAGATCCTGTTTTTCAAGTATCTGAAAGCCTATATCAGTTATGAGGGTCTTCAGCGCGTGGAGGAGTTTTTATTCCCCCGTCCGGCCTTGCGCGAGGCATTGCTGAATGCGGTGGTGCATAAGGATTACAGCAGCGGCGTGCCGATCCAGATCAGCGTCTATGAAGATAAAATCGTGCTCTGGAGCTCAGGGCAATTGCCGCAGGACTGGACCCTCGAACGGTTATTGGGCAAGCACCCTTCCGCCCCTTACAATCCGCTCATCGCCAATGCCTTTTTTCGCGCCGGTTATATCGAATCCTGGGGACGCGGCATCGAGAAAATCAACCGCGAGTGTCGCGAGCATGGGATTGCTCCACCTCTTTATGACTATGGGATGTCCGGTCTGATGTTGACCTTCCAGGCCAACCCGCAACACTTGGTCGCGGCGCTTGGGGAGAAAGAGGCCGGACGCCTCCGGGGGGAGAAGGTCGGAGAAAAGGTCGGAGAAAAGGTCGGAGATGCACTGACCTCCAACCAAGAGCGCATTCTAACTCTACTGCGGCAAAACGCCCGCCTGTCGGCCAGAATTTTGGCTGAGCAAGTGGGTATATCGAGCCGCAAGATCGAACAGAATATCGCCAGACTGAAGGCGCTGGGTCGTTTGCGCCGCATAGGGCCAGCCAAGGGTGGATACTGGGAGGTGTTGAAATGAACGGAATCGGCCAGCCCGAACGCGCCACCCAGAACCGGGTCGTCGCCCTGTTCAGAGACGAGCTTCACTACCGCTATCTGGGCGACTGGAGCGATCGTTGCGACAACAGCAATATCGAGGAAGGATTGCTCACCGATTGGTTGCGGAATAGTGGCCATAGCCCGGCGCAAATCAGCGCCGCCCTTTACAAACTGCGCACCGAGGCGGACAACCACAACCGCACCCTCTACGGCAACAACCAGGCCGTTTATAACCTGCTGCGCTACGGCGTGCCGGTGAAGATCGAGGCGGGCAAGGTTACGGAGACCGTGCGCCTCATCAACTGGCAGGAGCCGGAAGAAAACGATTTTGCCATGGCCGAGGAGGTGACGCTCAAGGGCAACCACAAGCGGCGGCCGGATATTGTGCTCTACCTGAATGGTATCGCCATCGGCGTGCTGGAATTGAAGAACAGCCGGGTTTCCATCGGCGACGGCATCCGGCAGAATCTCTCGAACCAGCAGCCGGAGTTCAACGCCTGGTTTTTCAGCACGGTACAGTTGATCTTCGCAGGCAACGATTCGGAGGGGCTGCAATACGGCAGCATCGGCACCCCGGAGAAGTTTTTCCTCAAGTGGAAGGAAGACGAGGCGGATAACCGCGGCTTCAAGCTCGACAAGTATCTGCGCAAGATGTGCGGGAAGCGCCGGCTGGTCGAGTTGATGCACGATTTTGTGCTCTTTGACGGCGGGGTGAAAAAGCTGCCGCGCGTGCACCAGTATTTCGGGATCAAGGCGGCCCAGGAACATGTGCGCCAGAAGAAGGGCGGCATCATCTGGCACACCCAGGGCAGCGGCAAGAGCATCGTGATGGTACTGCTTGCCAGGTGGATTCTGGAGAACAACCCCCACGCCCGCATCGCCATCATCACCGACCGGGATGAGTTGGACAAGCAGATCGAGCGGGTTTTCAGCGAGGCGGGCGAGGCCATCAAGCGCACCAGCAGCGGCCGCGACCTGATGAGCCGGCTCGGCCAGGCCAAGCCGCGCCTGCTCTGCTCGCTGGTGCACAAATTTGGACGCAGGGACGTGGATGACCTGGACGCCTTCATCCAGGAGCTGGAAGCGCAGCCCAGTCAGACGGTGGGCGAGGTGTTCGTGTTCGTGGATGAATGCCACCGCACCCAGAGTGGCAGGCTGCACCGGGTGATGAAGGCGATGATGCCCAACGCGGTGTTTATCGGCTTCACCGGCACGCCGCTGTTGAAGAAGGACAAGCAGACCAGCCCGGAGGTGTTCGGCGGCTATATCCATACCTACAAGTTCAGCGAGGGGGTGGAGGATGGGGTGGTGCTCGATCTGGTCTATGAGGCACGGGACATCGACCAGCATCTTGGCTCGCAGGACAAGATCGACCAGTGGTTCGAGGCAAAGACCAAGGCGTTGAACGACTGGCAGAAAGCCGAATTGAGGCAGCAATGGGGCACGATGCAGAGCGTGCTCAGCTCCAAGTCGCGCATGGATCGCGTGGTGGCGGACATCGTTTTCGATTTCAGCGTCAAGCCTCGCCTGAGTAGCGAACGCGGCAACGGGATTCTGGTGGCCTCCAGCATTTACGAGGCGAGCAAGTATTTTACCCTCTTCCAAAAGACCCCGTTCAAGGGCAAGTGCGCGGTGGTGACTTCGTACAACCCGCTGGCGAAAAACGTGACGCTTGAGGAAACCGGCGCCAACACCGAGACCGATAAGCAGTTCATTTATAATACCTACACCGGGCTGCTTAAGGACATTGAAGCCAGACCCGGCATGACCAAGACCGAGACCTACGAGGAGTGGGCCAAGGCGCTCTTTGTCAAGGAACCGGCGAACATGCGGCTGCTGGTGGTGGTGGACAAGCTGCTCACCGGCTTCGATGCCCCGCCCTGCACCTATCTCTACATCGATAAATCCATGCAGGACCACGGCTTGTTCCAGGCCATCTGCCGCACCAACCGGCTGGACGGCGAGGACAAGGAGTTCGGCTACATCGTGGACTACAAGGATCTGTTCAAGAAGGTCGAAAACGCCATTTCGGTCTACACCTCGGAACTGGATCACAGTGCCGGCGGGATCGCCCCCGAGGTGCTGCTGCAGGATCGTTTGCAGATCGGCAGGAAACGCCTCGACAATGCCATCGAAGCGCTGATATTGCTTTGCGAGCCGGTCAAGCAGCCCAAGGGCGAGCTGGAGCACATCCACTACTTTTGCGGCAACACCGAGATCGCCTCCGATCTGAAGGAGCGGGAGCCGCAGCGGGCGGCGCTCTACAAGGCCACTGTAGGGCTGGTGCGCGCCTACGCCAATATCGGTGACGAACTGGGAGCTGCCGGTTACGACGCGGCCGACATCGCCCGCATCAAGAAGCAACTTGACCATTTTCTGAAACTGCGCGAGATCATCCGCAAGGCCAGCGGCGAGACCCTCGACCTCAAAGCCTACGAGGCCGATATGCGGCACCTGATCGACACCTACATCGAGGCCGACGAGCCGCGGCAGATTTCGCCCTTCGACGGCATGGGCCTGTTGGAGCTGATCGTGAAAACCGGCATCGCCAACGCGATCAACTCGCAGCTCGGCGGCTTGAAGGGCAACAAGAACGCCATCGCCGAGACCATCGAGAACAACGTCCGCAGGAAGATCATTAAGGAGCACCTGAACGATCCCGCTTTTTATGAAAGGATGTCGGCGCTGCTGGATGAGATCATTGCCGCCCGGAAGGCCCGGGCCGTGGCCTATGAGGAATATCTGCAACGCATCGCCGAGCTGGCGAAAAGGGTGGAGGCCGGACAGGGGGAGGATACGCCGGATCAACTGCGGAATAGTCCCGCGCTGCGGGCGCTTTACAATAATCTGCGGAAGAAGGATGAAGCCGCCGACCGGGGATTGAGGGTTGCCGAAGAGTGTGCCGAGTTTATCGTTTCAGGCGACCCGGTGCTGCATCTGGCGCTCACGATCGACGAATCGGTCAAGAAAACGCGGCCCGACGGCTGGCGCGGGCATCAGGCGAAGGAGAACATCATCAAGGCGGCTTTGCTGCCGATTTTGGGAAATGACATGGACGAGGTCGAGCGCATCTTTCTTATCATCAAGGCGCAGAGGGAGTACTGATGGTCTCCAGGCTCCATCTCGGCGAGATCAAGGTGGATGTGGTGTTCAAGGACATCAAGAACGTCCATCTGAGCGTCTATCCTCCGAGTGGCCGGGTGCGGATTTCGGCCCCTTTGCGCATGAACCTCGATACTGTCCGGGTCTTTGCCATTGCCAAGTTGAGCTGGATCAGGCAGCAGCAGGACAAGCTTCGCGGGCAGGAACGGGAGACCCAGCGGGAGTTTCTGGACCGGGAAAGTCACTACCTGCGAGGAAAACGTTACCTGCTCACGGTGATTGAGGAAGACGCGCCGCCGGCCGTGGAACTCAAGCACAATAAGCTGCTCCTGCGTGTCCGGCCCGGAACGACCGAGGCCGGGAAGCAGGTGGTTGTCGAGGCTTGGTATCGCCGGCAGCTCAAGCAAGAGGTGTTGCCGTTGATCGCCAGGTGGGAGCCCATCCTGGGGGTGAAGGTGGAGCGTTTTTTCGTGCAGCGGATGAGAACCAGGTGGGGAAGCTGCAATCCGGCGGCCCGTACCATCCGCCTCAATACCGATCTGGCCAAGAAACCACGGGAATGTCTTGAGTACATCGTCGTGCACGAAATGGCCCACATCCTGGAGCCGACCCATACCGTCCGCTTTGTTGCGCTCATGGATCGATTCATGCCGAACTGGCGGTTTTATCGAGACCAGTTGAACCGGTTGCCGGTTAGCCATGAAGATTGGGGGTATTGATTTTCATCAGCCATATCCAACCATTGTGGAGAAGCAACCACGAAGAGAAGAAAAGCTGCACCACCGTGTGGCTGAAGAGGAATGGGCACAAACAGGAGTTCTGAAATGTTCACTGAACTGATCACCCCCGCGATCCTTGAGAAACTGGCGGGAAAGACCGCCTTCCAGCGTGGCAGGGACTATTTCTCCCTTGGCGCGGTCGGTCCTCTCCGCATTACCGAGACAAGGATTTCCGCCAAGGTTGAAGGCACGGAGTCCTACCGGGTAGAGCTGCGGGCCGGTGACGAGCTGGACTACGACTGCACCTGTCCCCGCGCGGCTGACGGCTATTTTTGTAAACACTGCGTGGCAATCGGGTTGGCGTGGCTGGCCGGACACGGCGACGGCGGGAAGAAGGCCGCCGCGTCCGGCAGAAAAAAGAAGCGCGACCCGTGGCGCGATATCCGGGAATATCTGGCCGCGCAACCACAGGATGCCCTGGTCGCATTGCTCCTTGATGTGGCTCAGCGCGACGATCGTTTGTATCAGTCCCTGTTGCTCAGAGCCGAGCGCTATGGTGGCGGCGACATCGTTGCGACCTACCGACGGGCCATCGACGCTGCAACCAGTATTCATGATTTTATCGATTGGCGAGAAGTCGGCTCCTTTGCCGACAATATCGAGGAAGTGGCGGACTCTTTAGCGGAACTGCTCAAGCCCGGCACTGCCGCCGTCTTGGTCGAACTGACCGAGTATGCCATCGTCCGGACGGAAGACGCACTGGAGCAGATCGACGATTCCAGCGGCAGCGTGGGCGAGATTGTTTACCGCTTGGGAGAATTGCATCTCAAGGCCTGCGCCATGGCCAGACCGGAACCGACGGCTTTGGCCGAGCGACTGTTCCGGTTGGAAATGGGGCTGTCTTTCGGGTTGTGCAGTTTCAGCGCCGTCACCTATCGCAAGGTTCTGGGAAAGGCCGGGTTGCAACGTTACCGGGAACTGGCGGAGGCCGAGTGGGGCAAGATCAAGCCTTGGAAGCAGGACGGGAGAGACTTTGACAGTCATCGCTTTCGGGTCACGCACATCATGGAAAAGTTGGCCGAGGCGAGCGGCGATATCGAGGAGCTGGTGGCGATCAAGGCTCGGGATCTTTCTTCCGGCTACAGCTATCTTACCATCGCCGAAATCCTCAGTAAGGCCGGACAGGACGACAAGGCCCTGGATTGGGCGGAACGCGGCCTCAAGGCGTTCCCAGACCGGACGGACAACCGGCTGCGGGATTTTCTGGCGGCGGCCTATCTCAAGCGCAAACGGAATGACGAGGCATTGCAACTGACCTGGATTCAGTTCGAGGAGCGGCCTGATCTCGGATACTACAAAAAGCTGCATGGGGTCGCCAAACACCTCGGCATCTGGCCCGGCCAGCGCAGCCGGGCCTTGGCGCTGGTCAGCGATACCAGCACCCGCGAGGCGGTAAAAACAAACCACTGGAAACCGAAGCCGTCGGCCCCGGACCATTCACTCCGCGTGGAGATCGCCTTGTGGGAGAAGGATCTCGATGCCGCCTGGGCAGCAGCGCAGCAAGGGGTCTGTGACCGCAATCTGCTGATAGCTCTTGCCGAAAAGTTGGAACCGGCACGGCCCAACGATGCCATTGTGCTTTACCGCCGGGTGGTGCCGCCCATTGTCGAGCAGACCAACAATGCCGCTTACGAGGAGGCGATCAAGCTGGTTCGCAAGGTCGGCAAGCTGATGGGCGCGCAGAAACGGACCGGTGAGTTTGTTGGCTATCTCGCGGAACTGCGAGTGCGGTTCAAGCCCAAGCGGAATTTCATCAAGTTGCTGGATGGGGTGTCGCGGGCTTTTTCGGTTGGCTGAAAAGGGCTACGGCATAATTCGGCTGACGAGTTGCCCTGCCGCCTCTTCCACCTCAGCCAGCGCCCCGGTAATCGGCAGACCAGCCCGTTCCGTTTTCCGGATCGCGACGGAGTCGGGGAAATAGGCAAGGGGCGGCTCTCCTAGGGCCTCGGCCAAGAAGGCCCGGTCGTCGTCATCCGCTACCAGGTTGCCCACATAGGAAATGCGGGGGATGCCCGAGTCCTCGGCGAGCTTCTTGATCTTGAGCGCGGTGCGCACCCCGGATTTTGAAGGAATCACCACGATCAGCAGGTGGTCCACCCCGGCGATGGTGCCCCTCCCCAGGTGTTCCACCCCGGCTTCCATGTCGAGCAGCACCACCTGGGAGGGGGAGAGCAGCAGCTTGGTGAGCATTCGTTTGAGCACATTGCTTTCCGGGCAGGCGCAGCCGCCCTTGGCGGTCTGGATGGCGCCCAGCACCATGAGCTTGATTCCGTCTTTTTCTACGATGAAGCGGGCCAGCAGATCATCCACCTGGGGGTTGATGTTGTAGAATGGCGAGCCGTCCACCTTGCCGGAGCGTTCCACCAGCAGATCCTTCATCTCGGCGATGGGGGTGATTTTTTCGTCCTCGGCCAGGCCGAGGCTCTGGGCCATGTGCGGGCTGGGATCCGCGTCGATGACCAGCACCTCCCGGCCCTGTTTCTGGAGATATTTTGCCAGCATGGCCATGATCGTGGTCTTGCCCACGCCGCCCTTGCCGCTGATTGCAATCTTCATCGTAATCCTCTCAATTTCAGATCATGTCGTGCGCCTGTCTCCTTTTTGATGCAAGAAGGCTCCAGGTTCGATTATATTCCATTGACCCACATGGCTAAACTAATCAGCCGCAGGCAAAGTGCAAAGAAAAAAATGTTGGTCATTCCTCCATCCTCTGAAACGGGAGAACCATGGTTACCCTTGGAATTGAGCATCTTGTAGCGTCCCCCCCCGCGTATCTTGCCGGCAAACGGCTGGCCCTGCTCTGCAACCAGGCCTCCACCGACCGGAACCTTCGCCACAGCCGGGATCTGGTCATGGCCGCCTTCCCGGGCCAGCTCACCTGCCTGTTCACCCCCCAGCATGGGTTTTTCGCGGAAAAGCAGGACAACATGATCGAGTCGGATCATATGACCGATCCGGTCAGCGGCCTGCCGGTGTTCAGCCTTTACGGCGAGGTGCGGCGGCCCACCGCGGCCATGTACGAGCATTTTGACGTGCTGCTCGTGGACATCGTCGATGTGGGCACCAGGGTGTACACCTTTCTCTACACCCTGGCCTACTGCATGGAAGAGGCTGCCCGCCACGGCAAGAAGGTGGTGGTGCTGGACAGGCCCAACCCCGTGGGCGGGGAGGCGGTGGAAGGCAATCTGTTGCAGGATGATTGCCGCTCCTTTGTCGGGCTGTATCCGCTGCCCATGCGCCACGGCCTCACCTTTGGCGAGTTGGCCCGCTTGCTCAATGGCGAGTACGGAATTGGGGCGGATCTTGAGGTTGTTACAATGGACGGCTGGCAACGGCGGATGCTCTTTAGCGACACCAATCTTCCCTGGGTATTCCCCTCGCCCAACATGCCGAACCCCACCACGGCCCTGGTCTATCCGGGGCAGGTGATCTTTGAGGGCACCAACATCTCCGAAGGCAGGGGCACCTCCTTGCCCTTTGAAATCTTCGGCGCCCCGTTTCTTGATTGGCACACGGTTTTGGACAGCATGCAGGGGTTGCCCCTGCCCGGGTGTTTTCTCCGCCCCCTGGCCTTTGAGCCCACGGCCAACAAATGGGCCAGCCAGCCCTGCAAGGGTTTTCAGCTCCATGTCACGGACCCGCAATCCTTTTTGCCCTATCGCACCTCGCTGGCTCTGTTGCAGGCCTTTATGCGGTGCTATCCGGAGCAGTTCGCCCTCAAAGCGCCGCCCTACGAGTACGAATTCGAGCGGACTCCCCTTGATTTGATCCTGGGTGACAGCAATCTCAGGCATCAGTTGGCCGCAGGCGCGGATATTCGGGAGCTTGAGTCGGCTTGGCAACCTGGGATTGACGGTTTCAGCGAGATGCGGCAACGGTATTTTCTTTACCGATAAGGATTGCCTTATAACATCGGTGCTTCGACAGGCTCAGCACGAACGGAATATCAATACATTAATATCAGTAACATCCGTTCGTGCTGAGCCTGTCAAAGCACCTGTTGAAGCAAATTTCGAGTTGTTCCGAGTCCAACAAGACGAAGCGACCTGCAAGCGAGACACATGACCTCCGTGGATGTGAGTGATACCAGCCGGTTCATCGCCAAGCTCTCCCCGTATTTTGTGGATACCCCGGCAGAGTGCCCCTACGGCCTTGACCAGACTGCGGTCTATCACCAGGCGGGTTTCAGCTTTTTGCCCCCGGTCGTGCTGGATGAATTCCTCGCCGCCGGATACCGGCGCAACGGCAACATCGTCTATGCCATGCGCTGTCCTGACTGTTCGGCCTGCATGCCCATCCGGCTTGAAACGGCCACCTTTCGTCCCTCCCGCAACATGCGCCGTGTCCGGCAGCGGAATCAGGACATCGAGGTCAGCGTTGGGCCGCTTGAGGTGACCCCGGAGAAGCTTCAATTGCTTGATCGCTTCCTGAACAGCCGTTATCCTGGCCGGGCCAGCACGGCCCAGGATTATTACAGCGGCTTTTTCCTCAACTCCCTTGCCCCGACCATGGAGATATCCTTCCGGCTCTCCGGGCGGTTGGTGGGAGTTTCCATTGTCGATCTGGCGGAACGCAGCCTGAGCGCGGTCTATTTCTATTTTGACCCGGTTTTTGAAAAACAAAGCCCCGGAACCTTCAATATCCTGTATCTGACCGAGCTTGCCAGGCGCGAGCACTGTGACTATCTTTATCTTGGCTACTGGATAGAACCGGTTCCGGCCATGGCCTACAAGTCCCGATTCCGCCCCCATTCGCTGCTGATCGATGGAGAATGGGTGCAGGTTGATTGATGCGCAAAGGAGCAGATGACAATGTTTGGTTTTTTTCGGCCGGTAAAAAACAAGGATGGCAAAGGCGCTGCCCCGGAAGGACTCGATTCCCAGACCCAGCACCAGCAGGAGCGGGAACAGTTTCAGGAGGTGCTGCAATCCTTCAACGCCTCCCGCATCGAAGAACGGCTGCAGGTGCTGGATATTTTCCTTTCCGTTGAAGAGCATCTGACCCTGACCGGGTTGAAGGAGATTGTCAGGGAAAAAAGGCCGGAGCTGCTGGACCGGGAGTTTCTCAAGGAAACCATGGAGATGTTCTGCCAGTTCGGTTTTGCCCAGAAACAGGTGTTTGAAACCCAGGAACCGGTCTACGAACACCACCACCTCGGCATGCACCACGACCACTTTATCTGCACCCGCTGCGGCAAGATTCAGGAGTTTGCCAATAGCGACCTGGAAAGGCTCCAGCACGAAATCGCCCGCCAGTTCCAGTTCCATCCGCTCCAGCACAAGATGGAGATTTACGGGCTCTGCGCCTCCTGCATGGCGCAGCGGGAACCGGCCCTCTCCCTGCAATACGCCGCCAATGGCGAACGGGTGCGCATCGTCACGATCCTGGGCGGTCGGGAGGTGCAGGCCCGCCTTGGTGACATGGGCCTTGCGGTGGGCGCATGTCTTGAGATCGTCAGCAATCATTCCTCCGGCCCCCTCATCGTGGCAAGCAAGGGCACGCGTCTGGCCATCAATGCCGGTCTGGCCAAAAAGATCATGGTGGCGCATGCCTGCCGTCATGACGAGAAATCGTAAGGGATGCATGTTTTCTTGATGCCCCTCTCCTTGACATCCCTCCGAAGCTGTCCCATACTTTTTTTATACGATGCGAAGAATCATCTGCCGGCGAAGCTGGCCGGGCTGTCTCCAATTTCAAAACGGGGAGGGGGTATGATGAACGATACGGATAAAAAAGTGTGTCCCGAATGCAACGGCGAAAAGGTGATCCAGGGAACCTGCGAATGCAACAGCGAGTGGCGCGGGTCCAAGGTCGGCGATGACTGGAATGATTGCCAATGTGTGCCGCAGTTGCCCTGCCCCATGTGCAAGGGGACCGGGTTTGTCGAAAACCGTTAGTCGGCGAGGTATTCCGCGAAATTTTGGCGGATAGGGGAAGAAAAGCCATGGATCATTCCAGAAAGAAAAACGTTCCAGGTCAGTCTGTCGCCAAAAAGCCCAGAAGCATGATCCGGCAGGAGATGTTTTCCGTGGTGCATGGCGGAAACTGGTTTCCCGCCGTCGATGTGTATGAAACTGCTTCGGCGATCATTGTGCACATGGATATCTCGGGCATGGATCCACGGACCCTTTCCGTGGTTGCCGACGGAACCCAGCTCACGGTTTCCGGCGAGCGGGGGTATGAACCGCGGGATATGGTGTCGCGTATCCACCAGTTGGAGATTGAGCGCGGTTTTTTTGAGCGGTCAATCTCCTTGCCCAAAACGGTTGATGTTTCCAGGGCGGTCTCGGAAAGCAAAAACGGCTTTCTGCTGATTACCCTCCCGCTGCGGCACAATAAGGGAAAGGTCAAGATTACCGTTGGGTAAGGCGAGTAAAGACCGGGTTCTTTCACCGAAACACAAAACGCTGCGGGTTGAAAATCATGCGCGAAGATGACAGGCTAGAAGCAACAGAAGTTTCGGCGAAGGAGGAGGATCATCGCAGGAACCCTACCGAGTTGCCAGTCCCGGAGATCCTGCCGGTTCTGCCCCTGCATGGCTTTGTCTTTTTTCCGGGCATGGGCTTTCCGCTCAATATTCTGCATCCGGCCTCCCAGAAGCTGATAGACGAGGCAATTCTTAAAGATCGTTTGATCGCTATTGTCAGTCACCGGGAGCCCGAGGAGGAGAAACAGGACCGGGTTGTGCCGGAGCACTTGTACCGGATAGGGGTGCTGGGGTACATCCATAAGCTGGTCAAGGTCAGGGAGGGCGGGTACCATGTCTTGATCAGCGCCATCAAAAAGTTGGAGCTTGTCGAGTTTGTCCAGAAAGAGCCCTACCTGACCGCCCGGGTTGCTGTTATTCCCATGGAGCTGGAAGAGGATAAAGAGGTCGAGGCGTTGGTGCTCAATCTTCGTACCCAGTTTAAAAAACTGGCGGAGATGGTCTCGCTTCCTGCGGAACTCGTCACCACCATCGAATCGCTGTCCGATCCATTCTATATCTCCTATCTGGTGATCTCCCAGCTCAATCTTAATCCGGTCGAGGAACAGGAACTTCTTGAGATTGGGCCAGGCAAGGCCCTGATGCACCGGACCGCCCGCGAACTCAATAAACGGCTGGAAACGGCCCAGATGAGCCAGGATATCCAGAAAAGCATCAAGGAGGATACGGACCAGAAGCAGCGGGATTTTTTTCTGCGCCAGCAGCTCAATGCCATCCGCAAGGAGCTGGGCGAAGATGAGGAAAATCTCGACCTCAAGGAGCTGCGGGCAAAGTTTGCCCAGACCGAGCTGCCCCAGGAGGCCAAAAAAACAGCGGAAAAAGAGCTCGACCGGCTGGCCCGCATCTCGCCCTCCTCGCCGGAATACACGGTTTCCCGCACCTATCTCGACTGGCTCCTTGATCTGCCCTGGCTGACCTCCACCCCCGATTCCCTGGATATCGTCAAGGCGCAGCAGGTCATGGACGAAGACCATTACGGCCTTGAGGAGATCAAGAAACGGATCATCGAGTTTCTCGCGGTGCGCAAGCTCAAGCAGGATATGCACGGACCAATCTTGTGTTTTGTGGGTCCGCCTGGGGTGGGCAAGACCTCGCTCGGCCAATCCATTGCCCGGTCCATGGGTCGCAAATTTATCCGCATCTCGTTAGGCGGCGTGCGGGACGAGGCGGAGATCCGCGGGCATCGGCGCACCTACATCGGCGCCCTGCCGGGCCGTATTATCCAGAGCCTGCGCAAGGCCGGGGCCAACAACCCGCTCTTCATGCTGGACGAGATCGACAAGCTGGGCATGGATTTCCGGGGCGACCCTTCCTCGGCCTTGCTGGAGGTTCTGGATCCTGAGCAGAACTTCACCTTTGCCGACCATTATCTGGAGATACCCTTTGATCTCTCCAAGGTGATGTTCATCACCACGGCCAATATTCTCGATAATATCCCGGTGCCGTTGCGTGACCGGATGGAGGTCATCGAGCTGTCCGGCTATACCCATGATGAAAAACTCAACATCGCCAAGCGCCACCTCCTGCCCAAGCAGCTGGAAGCCCATGCCCTGAGCGATAACGACCTGAAGATCGATGATCAGGCGATCCGCATGATCATCCGCTCCTACACCCGGGAGGCCGGGGTCAGAAACCTGGAGCGCAAGCTGGCCGCGGTCTGCCGGGGGGTGGCCAAGGAGATCGTCACCGGCAAGACAGGAACCACCCTGGTCGATAAGGCCAATCTTGCCGCCTATCTCGGGCCGCTCCAGTTCTTCCCGGAGACCAAGGCCCGCACCTGGGGGCCGGGTCTGGCCACCGGGTTGGCCTGGACCCCGGTGGGCGGGGAGCTGTTGTTCATCGAGGTTGCCAAGATGAAGGGCAAGGGCGGCCTCACCATGACCGGCAAGCTGGGGGACGTGATGAAGGAGTCAGCCACCGCCGCGCTGACCTACATCCGCTCCCATGCCAAGGAGCTGGGCGTGGACGAAGCAATCTTTGCCAAGATCGACCTGCACATTCACGTGCCCGAGGGCGCCATCCCCAAGGACGGGCCCTCGGCCGGGGTGGCCATGGTCACCGCCCTGACCTCGCTGCTCACCGGGCGCATGGTGAGCAAGGACATGGCCATGACCGGGGAGATCACCCTGCGCGGCGACGTGCTGCCGGTGGGGGGAATCAAGGAGAAGGTCTTGGCTGCGGTGCGTGCCGGGATTAAGGAGATTGTCCTGCCTGCGCTTAATGAGAAGGATGTGGTGGAGATTCCGGATAATGTGAAAGAGGATATCCGGTTTCATCTGGTGCAGGACATTAAAGAAGCGCTTGGCTTGTTGTTGGCCAAGGAGTGATAGGGGTTAGCGGCCCTTCGACAGGCTCAGGGCGAACGGAGATTATCTGATGTATTGATATTCCGTTCGTGCTGAGCCCGTCGAAGCACCTTGGCTGTTTTCCATTCGACATCGCGGCGAGGTCCGCGTATTATTGGGAATATCCAAGCTGGCAACAAATCCCGGAAGGGACAAATAGGCGAGGCACATGCCATGCAAACGGCGAAACAAGAGGTGGAGGCGTTGTTGAAGCAGCTCCCCGACGACAGCACCCATGAGGATATCCAGTATCATCTCTATGTGCTTGAAAAAATACGGAAAGGCCAGGACGACATTAATCAGGGAAGAACCAGCGGTCACGCCGAGGCCAAAGAACGTTTGAAGAAATGGCTGGGTCACTGATCTGGTCGGAACAGTCCCTCGGGGATATTGAGGCCATCGCGAATACATCAGCCGTGACTCGCCCCAACATGCCCGCTGCGTTGTCGAAGAGATTGTTGTCACGGCAGAACTTCTTGTTTCTCAGCCCATGATGGGCCGACCGGTGCCGGAAACCGGCTCCCCTCAGATTCGCGAACATTTCATCTACAGCTACCGACTCATCTACGAAATCCGGGGAGAAACGAACTATATCCTGGGCGTGATCCACGGCAGGCGGTTGCTGGAATCCATCGATGGTCGTTTTGATGCGGGTTGAGGTGGTTGCTGAATTCAAAACCATGCGCCAGTTCTTGCTATGAGAAAACTGGGGAGTGTCCCTAATTTATAGGGTGTGGTGGCGGGTGAGGTAAAGGTCGAGGCAAAGAAGCCGGAGCAGGCTGCGGCATGAACAGGCACTGGCGAAAGGGGAAAATGTTGAGGAACGTTATGGAAATGCTTTTGGGAACCTGGCGGGTGTCCGTGATTGTACTTCTTGTATCTTGCGTAGCGACAACGGCGATTGCACAGGACAACAAACAGGCGCCTCCTGCACGACCTGATCTCCAATGGGATAAACGTTCCTACGAGGATCGTCTTTACAACGGGCGCTACGAAGACCGTTACACCTTCAAGCACGGCAAACCCTACACGCTCGATCCATGGACCTGGGGTTACACCAAGGAATTTGCCGAACGCTTCCACATGCCGGAGCAATGTGTCGAACCGGACCTCAAGGGCGCCCTGGCGGTGGCCTTCCGCATGACCCCCCTCGGCGTCAATACGGAATGCGGCATGAGCGGTCAGGCTGATAACTGCTGGCCGCAACTCAACTGCCAGATGGACATCTACTACGACAACCGGATCGAACTTCCTTGGAACTATCCAGAAATTATGCGTGACAACCTGATGCTCGGTCTACACTCTGGGCAGTATCTGCAAGACCCGAGTTTCCGGAGTCGCGGGGTGGGGCGCCATTTCTATGGCCGGCGTGACGACAAGGATCAGGATAAGGAGAAACCGATGGGGGCTATGAATTCAGGCGGCGGGTTACGTCACGGGAAATATAATCAAGGGGGCGGTGTGCTTGCTCTCTTCGACCGCGAATATCAACCAGGTATTGGCTTAATTAGTTGGATTGGGAATGGGGTATGCCCAGAATATACTGGACCAGACAAGGTTTTTATGAGGTTTGTAAACTATGATGATTTTCAAAAATTCAGGCGGGGACTGATCAAAGAAAGCGACATACGTATTGACCACCGCATCGATTTTCCCGCTACCTTTCTAAAACGCGCCAAGGCTGTCTACGATGAACAGAACAAGGCCAACGACGAGGTCATGGACCGGCTGCTAAAGGGTTTCTTCAAGAGTAGAAACGCAGTGCCATCCGTCCCGGCTGAAACACACTGAATCAATTTTCGAACGTCGTTAACCTGAGGAGCACACAGCATGACCACGATCAGCGCGGAAGATAGACAGTTCATCCAGACTGGCAGCACCATGGCGGTTGCTGCTTACGGCGATACCCCTCCTGCTGGGAATTGGACTCTACTAGATAATCGTGATCTCCGAATCGTGGATAAAGACAGCGGCTTCATGGCCCGCGTTTATGTTAGATAAATTAGGGACACTCCCCAATTTTTCCCGGCACAATACGCACCTTTTCCACCAGATGCTCCGGCGCATAGCTTTCTTTTGCCCGGCGCAAGCCGGGAATCCCAAGATCCTGCTCCCGGTTGACATAGGCAAACCCACCAAGGTTCTCTCTGGCAAACCACTGGTTGATCAACTGGGCCAAACCATGAAACTGGGGCATGGCCTTCTCGAAATGGGTGACTGCGGTTGAGGGGTTGAGCGCCTCACCCACGGTGAACGCCTCAATTCTCCCCGCAATCCGGATGGCGCCGCCGGTCAGGGGCAATTCCCCATAGTGCCGCAGGGTCTCTTCTATTGCCTGATCTTCCCCGCGCAATCCCGGTTCGATCTTGCACTCCCGGTCGGTGCACCAGCGCTCTTGCATGGCCAGGCATTCGGGAATTGTTTCCGGGGTGATTATTTCGTGCTGGCAGTCGTACGCGGCCAGGCACTGGTTGATGTGGTTCCGTTTCTTGGTGAAATGCCTGCCAGCCAGGAAGGCCAGGTCTTCCCTCCGGTAGACATAATCGGCATTGTCCCGGTCCTCGACCACCACTGCTCCGTCCGGCAGGGCGGCATCCGTGAGTTTTTCCTTGGGGAAGCGGGTCGCTTCCGAAATTCTGTTGCCGTATGCATCTAAAACCTCGGCCAGCGAGACCGAGCCCACGGGGTTTCCCAGGAGAACCAACCCAGTTTTTGTCTCGGCAAAAAAGAGCAGGGATTCCCTGAACTCGTCGATCCAGATCGGCCGGGTGTGCCGCCAGGCAAAGAGATTGGTGAAGGTCAGCTCCGAGATCACCGGAGGGAATCGCCTGAGATATTCCGTAACGAACAGTCTGTTGTCAAGGGTAAGCGGGCGCAGGTTCATGGGGCTCCTGTGAAGGTGTGGGGCAGGATCAGTATAGAGGCGTCGCAGGATTCTCGCAATCGATTCCCTTGGTAAGGGCGTGTTGCTTTTCTTGCAAATACGGAGAAATCCGTATAGATTGTGCCTCTTGTGAAAATGGAAAAAGGCCCTTCGACAGGGTTCTCCTGAGCAATGTCGAAATACCATAGAAAAAAGGTGAACAGATGGAAGTAGTGCTTGCCAAGAACGCAGGCTTTTGCATGGGGGTGCGCAGGGCGGTTGATACCACCCTCGGCATGGTCCAGAAGGGCGAAACAACCATTGCCACCTTTGGCCCGCTGATCCACAACCCGCAGGTTTTGAAGCTGCTTGAGGAGCAGGGGGTGAGGATTCTTACCGAGATCCCGGCCCAGGCAACCGGGTCCATTATCATCCGGGCCCACGGCATCCCGCCTGAAGAAAAAAAAAAGCTGGAAGCCACCGGCGCCAGGGTGGAGGATGCCACCTGCCCTCGGGTGCTCAAGGTGCAGGCCATCATCGCCCGATACAAAAAAGAGGGTTACGCCACGGTGATCATCGGCGACCGCGATCACGCCGAGGTGGAAGGGCTCATGGGCTATGCCGGCAACACCGGGCAGGTGGTGAACAGCGAGACGGATGTGGCGGCCCTGCGGCTGGATGGACCCTACATCATCGTCAGTCAGACCACCCAGGACGAGCATCTTTTTGAACGGCTCAAAGAGCTGATCCTGCAAAAATATCCTCAAGGCGAGGTGTTCAACACCATATGCGATTCCACCCATAAACGGCAGGAGGAGGTTCGCCAACTCTGCCGGGAGGTGGAAGCGTTGGTGGTGGTGGGCGGCAAGACCAGCGCCAACACCAAAAGGCTGGGCGAGATTGCCGAGAGCCTGGGCTGTCCGGTGTTCATGGTGGAGTCGGAAACGGATCTCGATTCCCAGGCCCTGGCGCGCTATGGCCGGGTAGGGGTTACGGCCGGGGCCTCCACCCCGAATTGGGTGATCGGCCGGATTGTGGAAGTGTTGGAGAATATAACGGCGAATACGCCTTGAGAGGGATGAAGAATGCTGAGTTGGTTTAAGAAGAAGATCGGCGGCGCGCAACCACTACCGCCGGAACAGGGTGCTGGAGCAGAGGTCGCCACCCCTGTTGCAGAAGCCTCGGGGCAACAGGAGAATGGGGCCGGCTTTTTCCTGCGGCTCAAGGATGGTCTGTCCCGGACCCGGAAAACCTTTGTCCGTCAGATCGACGCGCTTTTTTTGGGCAAGAAGCAGATCGACGCCGAGCTGCTTGAAGATCTGGAAGAGATTCTGATCATGGCGGATATCGGCGCCAACACCACCCAGGAACTGCTTGAGAAGACCAGGGAGCAGGTGCGGCGAAACGAATTGGCGGATGGGCAGGCGCTTAAAAAAGCGCTCAAGGAGATGATCCTCGGCTATCTCATCAATGCGGACCGGCCCGCGGACTTGGTGTTGCCTCCGCAAGGCCCCTTTGTCATCATGGTGCTGGGGGTCAACGGGGTGGGCAAGACCACGACCATCGGCAAGCTGGCCCACAAGTTCACCCAGGCAGGGCAGAAGGTTTTGCTGGTGGCCGCCGACACCTTTCGGGCCGCAGCCAGTGAACAGTTGCAGATCTGGGGCAAGCGGGTCGGGGTGGAGGTTGTGGCCCAGCAGGCAGGCGCCGACCCATCCTCCGTGGTGTTCGATGCCCTGGACTATGCCAAGCCGCGCAATTTTGACGTGGTTCTGGTGGACACGGCCGGCCGGTTGCACACCAAGGTCAATCTCATGGAAGAGCTGAAAAAGATCAAGCGGGTCATGGACAAGAAGATCCCGGGCGCACCCCATGAGATCCTGCTGGTGCTCGACGCCACCACCGGCCAGAACGCCATTTCCCAGGCGCGGCTCTTTAACGAGGCCGTGGATGTCACCGGCCTGGCCCTGACCAAGCTCGACGGCACAGCCAAAGGCGGGATCGTGATCAACATCAGCCATGAGTTCAATATTCCCATCCGTTTCATCGGCATCGGGGAGCAGATGGAGGACCTGCGCGATTTCGAGCCCGGCGAGTTTGTCGAGGCCCTGTTTGCCGAGGGTGAGGCATGATCGTGTATCGTTCCCATAAGCCGCCGGGGTGTGGCGGGTTTTTACTGGTCGTGGCCCTGCTTCTGTTTCTCATGGGCGGCGCCCCACTCATCCTTGATGTGCTGGGATTTCTCTTTTTTACCGGGGTATTCCTGGTTCTCATGGTCTTTGTCGGGATATGGGGGTTTTCCCAGTATATCCGGCGCATGGCCAGCCGTTACGAACGATCCCAGACCGAAAGCCATAACCAGTTCGTCTTTCTGCTGATCAATATCCTGATCCGCATCGCCCAGGCGGACGGGGTGGTCACCAAGGCAGAGCTCGGCCCCATCGAGAATTTTTTCCGCGTCCATCTGCGCTACAACCAGAGCCAGATGTACTGGGTGCGCGACCTGATCCAGGACGCCCTTGCCTCCCAGGCCTCGCTTGAAGCCATGCTCGCCGAGTTCAAGAGCCATTTCGCCTACGAGCCCCGGCTGATCCTGGTGGAGCTCATCTATCAGGTGCTGTACACCAACGATCAGGTTTCCGCCCAAGAGTTGGCCATGGTGCAGACCATTGCCGATTTTCTCGAAATTTCCGCCTATGACCACCACGCCATCCGGAGCAAGTACGTCGGCCCCGGCCATGGCCGCGTCTTCCCGGGCCAGGGCAGGAGCGAGCGCCAGTACTACGAAATCCTCGGCCTGGAACCGGGGGCAACGCCTGAACAGATCAAAAGCGCCTACCGGAAACTGAGCATGCAGTATCACCCGGACAAGGTGGCGCATCTGGGCGAGGAGTTCCGGAGGGTGGCCGAGGAGAAGATGAAAGAGCTGAATGAGGCGTATCAGCATTTAAAGAAATCGGCCTAAGCAGGGCGGGGCAGGCATGAACATCCTTGTTCTTGAGCCCTATTACGGCGGATCGCACAAGGCGTTTCTTGCCGGGTTGATCTCTCATCTTCCCTGTTCCTGTGACCTGTTGACCCTGCCAGCGCACAGCTGGAAATGGCGGATGCGCCTTGCGGCCCCCCATTTCGCCGGGGTTCTCGCCACTGATCCCAGGTATGCGGGCAAGACCTATGACCGGATCCTCTGCTCCTCCCTGGTCGATGTCGCTGCCCTGCGCGGTCTGCTGCCTCTCAACCTGCGCGCCACTCCGCTTCTCACCTATTTCCACGAAAATCAGTTCGCCTACCCGATGCAGGTATCTGAACCGCGGGATGTGCATTTCGGGCTGACCAATCTTACCACGGCCCTGGCCTCGGACAGGCTTGCCTTTAACTCGCGGTACAATCTGGATTCGTTTCTGGCCGGCTGTGGGGAGTTATTGGCCAAGATGCCGGATATGTCCTTGGCCGGCTACGGGGAGGCGATCCGCGCCAAGGCGACCATCCTCTATCCGGGTCTTGATTTCAGCGGGATTGACTCCTGCCCGCAGGAGAGGCAGACAGGCAGACCGCCGGTTCTGGTTTGGAACCACCGCTGGGAACACGACAAGAATCCGGAGCTGTTCTTCCGTACCCTGTATCAGCTTGATGAGCAAGGGGTTCCCTTTGGTCTGATCGTGCTGGGCGAATCCTTCCGGAATCAGCCTCAGGTTTTTGCCCAGGTAAGGGAGAGACTTGCCGAGCGGATTATCCATTTCGGCTACGCGGAAGACCGGCAGGAGTATTGCAGGCTGCTCTGTCAGGGGGATGTTGTCGTTTCCACGGCCAACCACGAGTTTTACGGCATTGCGGTTCTTGAGGCGGTGCGCGCAGGCTGCCGTCCCGTGGTGCCGGACCGCCTGTCGTACCGGGAGCTTTTTGCTCCAGCCTTTCGCTACGAGGATGGGGATTTTGCCGGGAAACTCCTGGTTGCCATGGAGGCGGGGAGGTTGGTTGAGGATGAAGCGCATTCCCTGACCAACCGGTTTTCCTGGCCGGAATTGGCCGACGGTTACAAAGGATGGCTTGCCGCGCAGGGATAATCGGGGCAGGGCGAATCAGCAGGGGGCGGATTCGCTGAAGTTTTTCGTCAGAAATTCACATTCAGCCGGAGAGAGATCAAAGCGGATCTCCGCTTCCCGGATCACCGCATCCCGTTTTTTCAGCGGATTGCTGAGCAACTCTTCGCTCATCCAGCATAGCGCCTTTTTCACCTTGTCGCTGCCGGTCGGCAGCCTGCTGTCACCGCCCATCCGCGTTCTCCTTTACACCGGCCTGACCATGATCCCGCCGAGGGGCGGCACCGAGACCAGGATATGGCAGGGCGCCTCGCCGAAAGGCTCGGCAATGGCCTGCTTGCGGTCCGGGTTGTATACGTTGCTGCCGCCGAACTCGGCGGTGTCCGTGGAAAGCACCTCCTGGTACCAGCCCGGCGCGGGCACCCCAAGTTTGTAATCGTGCAGCACCTGGGGGGTGAAGTTGAGCAGGCAGACCACATGGTCCTTGGGGTCTTTGCCCTGGCGGCAAAAGGCGATGATGCTGTTGTCCACATCCTTGAAATCCATCCATCGGAAGCCGTCGTAGGAAAAATCGACCTCCCAGAGGGGGCGGGTGTCTTTGTACACCGCGTTCAACTGCTGGACGAATTTCTGCAGCTGCCGGTGCATGGTGTTTTGCTCGGTCAGATGCCAGTCCAGGCTCACCTTGCAGTACCATTCCGAGATCTGGCCGAATTCCGCCCCCATGAACAGCAG
>JAJZPC010000105.1 GCA_021811385.1 Deltaproteobacteria bacterium
GGGAAACTGGGTGCCGTAGATGGTGTTGTTGGTCACAAAGTAGAGGTATTCCGACGCCGGATCAACGGTATAATCGGTATCCTTGGGCACATGGTTGAAGGTGGATTCCTCGCTGGTGTAGGGTACCAGGATGTTGCCGAAGAGTTTGGCTTCCTTGATCGCCTTCTTGGCCCAGACCCCTGTATTCAGGTAGCTGGCGGTCTTGCCCTGGCCCAGCAGGTTCATGGGGATCATGGCGAACTGGGTGGAGGCGCCGCCCTGGAGGAACAACACCTTGTAGTTGGCCGGGATCTTCATCAACTCGCGCAGGTTCGCCTCGCACTCGTCCACCACGGCGATGAAATCCTTGGAGCGGTGGCTCATCTCGATGAGGCCCATGCCCTTGTTGTTGAAGTTTACAATGTCCTTGGCAGCCTGGATGAGAACCTCCTCGGGGAGGGTGGATGGTCCGGCGCTGAAGTTGTAAATTCTCTCGGGCATGATCTTCTCCTTTGTGGAATATATGGTATATAGATGTCGTATTCGTTGATAATGCTGGTTTTCCCGGCCCGGATCACTCCCGAGCCTGCCGGATAGAAAACTTGTAATTGTACCGGAAGCCAGCCCGAAGAACAATTCTTTTCTTTGTCATATATAAGGATGTACTACAAGACAATGGGTGGGCCTGCCACAGAATCGCCGCTTACCGAACCCGTGCTTATCCTCATCGGCCCGACGGCCGTGGGCAAGACCGCGCTCTCCCTCGCCCTGGCCGAGCGGTTTTCCTGCGAGATCGTCGGTCTCGATTCCATGCAGATTTACAGACACATGGACATCGGCACCGCCAAGGCCACGGCCGGGGAGCGCGCCTGGGTTCCCCATCATCTTCTCGATGTGGTCGAGCCGGACGAGGAGTATCATGTGGCCCGCTATGTCGCGGACGCCACCAAGGTCTGCAGGCAGATCGTCGGCCGGGGCAATCGCCCCCTGCTGGTCGGCGGCACGGGGTTGTATCTTAAGAGTTTACTGGAAGGGCTGTTTGAAATCCCCACCGTGCCGGAGCCGGTACGGGCCAGCCTCAGGCAGCGGCTGGCGGAAGAGGGAAGGGCGGTGCTTTTTGCCGAACTGAGCCTTTGCGACCCCGAATCCGCCGGCCGCATCCACCCCAACGATACCCACCGTTTGTTGCGGGCTATGGAGATCTTCCAAGCCACCGGCCGGAGCTGGAGCGAGCATCTCCGTGCGCAACAGGTCCGGCCCGCCTTGACCAAGGTGTTGCAGCTCGGCCTGCGCTCTGAACGGAGCGCGCTCTATGAACGGATCAACCTGCGGGTGGAGCGGATGGCTGCAGGGGGGTTGCTTGCTGAGGTGGAAAAATTGTTGGCCATGGGGTATGATCCATGCCTGAAAGCCATGCAGTCCATCGGCTACCGGCATATGCTCCAGTTTATCCAGGGTCAGTGGGACTGGGACGAGACCCTTTTTCAGCTGGCCAGGGATACCCGGCGCTATGCCAAGCGGCAGATGACCTGGTTTGGCAGCGATCCGCAGATCCGTTGGTTTGCCCCCACCGATACGCCGGCGATTTTTGACTGCGTCGAGGCGTTTTTTGCCGGAGCCCAAGGAAAATGAGCAGCGTATGAATATTCCGAATTTTCTCACCATCGCCAGGATTCTGCTGATCCCCCTTCTGGTCATCTTTTTGCTTGACGGCAGGGAGCTTGCCGCCTTCTGGGTTTTCGCCCTGGCCGGGGTCACCGATGCCCTGGACGGGTTTCTGGCCAGGGTGCTGAAACAGAAAACCGATTTCGGCGCTTTTATTGATCCCATTGCCGACAAACTGCTGCTGATCACTTCCTACATCACCCTGGCTGTGCTGGGTATTTTGCCGAAATGGCTGGCCGTGATCGTGGTGAGCAGGGATGTTCTCATCTGCGGGGGAATCGGCATTCTCATGCTCTATGACCGCGATTTCAAGATAAAACCCTCCCTGGTCAGCAAGGTGACAACCTTCCTGCAGCTGCTCACCGTGGTGTATTATCTTGGCCATGACTATTTCCAGCCCATTTTCCCCGTGGGAATCTATCTGATTTATGCCACAGCGGGATTCACCATCCTCTCGGGAGTCCATTACATCATCAGGGGGTTTGGCATTCTTGGCGACCCCGATGCAGCGACTCAGCGTCAGGCACACAAAAAGTAAGAATAGCTTCGCCAGTCCAACTTATTACAATAAAAATATAAAGTAAAACAAGAGGTGTTCCTTTGACCAGAGTTGAAAAAATCTGGGAGATAGCTCCCATTGACCACGAGCGCGTAAGTATTCTGGCAAAAGAACTTGACCTGCCCAAACCGCTTGCGGCAATTCTGCTTGGCAGAGGCGTGGAAACCCGGGCCCAGGCGGAACGGTTTTTCTCTCCCTCCCTTGCCGATCTGCCTTCGCCCTTTCTCATGAAGGGGATGAAGGAGGCGGTGGCGGTTGTCTTGCAGGCCCTTGCCCGGCAGGCCCCGGCGATTGTCTATGGAGACTATGATGTCGATGGCACCACCGGCGTAGCTCTCCTTTTTCTATTTCTGAAGAAAATCGGTTTTTCAGAGAGTTACACGTGCCAACCTCATCGTTTACTTGATGGGTACGGCCTGCATCTTGAGGCGATCCGGCGAACCGTGCCGCCTGGTGTGCTGGATCGAGCTCCCCTGGTAATTACCGTTGATTGCGGCATCTCAAATCATATTCAGGTGCAACAGTTGCAGGATCTCGGTTGCCAGGTCATTGTTACGGATCACCATCAAACGCCGGAAACATTGCCCCAGGCGGAAGCGGTGTTGGACCCGCAGCAAAACGAGTGCGGGTTTCCGGAGAAGATTCTGGCCGGGGTCGGGGTTGCTTTTTATCTGGCCATGGGAATCAGGAAAACGCTCCATGAGCAGGGGCAGTATGGAGCAGGACCGGGGCAGGAGATTCCCAATCTCAAAGCCTATCTTGACCTGGTCGCCATTGGCACCGTGGCGGATATGGTCCCGATAACAGGGATAAATCGTGTTCTGGTTAAAGCAGGGCTTGAAGTATTGGCCGCATCCGTCCGGCCCGGCATTGCCGAGCTCAACAGGGTGTCAGGCATTGCCGGCGCCGGGGTCAGCTGTGAGGATATCGGCTATCGCCTCGGGCCCCGCCTCAATGCGGCCGGGCGAATGGGGGATGCCGGGCGGGCTCTGGAGCTGCTGGTGGCAGAGGATCATACCCGCGCCATGGAGCTTGCCCATGAATTGAACACTGAAAACGATCTGCGGAAATCCGTGCTTGAGGCAATGTGCCAGGAGGCGTTTATCCAGGCGGAAACTGCTGTAAAAGCCGGCAAAAAAGGGCTCATTATCAAGGGGGAACGCTGGCATCCCGGGGTGATCGGCATTGGCGCGGCCAGAATGGTGGAGAGATTTAACCGGCCTGCGCTGTTTTTTGCGCTTCAGGATGGCATGGCAAAGGGCTCCGGCAGATCGGTGCCCGGAGTGAATCTGTACGGAATACTTAAGGAGAAGTCTGAGCTTTTCACGGCCTTTGGCGGGCACGAAGCCGCTGTGGGGCTGACTCTGCCTGTTGAGAAAATGCTTGAACTTGAAGAGCATTTTCAGAGGCGCCTCGACGAGATCGTAACGGAGACGATGCTTGTGCCCAAGGTCGGCATCGCCTGGCATGAAGAAAACGGCAGCATCTTTGAACAGGGATTCTTGCAGATGTATGAAAAGATGGCGCCGTTCGGCATGGGCAATCCGGAGCCGGTTTTCAGTGCCCAGGGAATACCGGAGAATCCCCGTGAGGTTGGCATCAATCATTTAAAATTCAGCGTGCGTTTCAACGGGGCGATTCTGGACAGCATTGGTTTCGGTCTGGGTGATTTTCAAAGCCTTATCGGGAATGGGCAGCTCCTGGGAGTGGCGTTCAGGCTCCGCCGTAACAGTTACCGCAATAAAACCAGCTGGCAGGTGGAGGCGGTTGATTTCAAGAAGATACCACCCTGATTTTATTTAATTTTATTTTAGTATACATAATATACATTATGCGACGTTGTGTATTGAGGTAAAACTTGCATCTGCCACAGGCCCCCTTTCACGAGCATTTTTTCTGTTTTCTTGGTAAAGAATTCGCTGTTAATGAAGCCGATATTTTCGGGTGCTCTAAAGCGAACCGAATCACATTAGTTAGAGATATGGAGATAGTCATGAATCGTGATATCTATCAGGAGCCCTTGGTTAGCCGCTACACCAGCCGCGAGATGCAGGAGCTTTTTTCCGAACGCACCAAGTTTGAAACCTGGCGTCGCTGTTGGATCGCCCTGGCCGAGGGCCAGCATGAGTTGGGTCTTACCGATCTCGTAACCAGCGGTATGCTCGATGAATTGCGGGCCCATGCCACGGATATCGATTTCGAGGTGGCCTCGGCCAAGGAAAAGGAGATCCGCCATGATGTCATGGCCCATGTCTACGCCTACGGACTGAAGTGCCCTACTGCCGAGCCGATCATCCATCTCGGCGCAACCTCGCAGTTTGTCGGGTGCAACACCGATCTGCTTCTCCAGAAAAAGGGTCTGCAGCTCATCAAGAAGAGTTTGGTCAATGTCATTGCCAACCTGGCTGGATTCTGTCGCCAGCATAAGGGTCTGGCAACCCTGGGTTACACCCACTATCAGCCGGCCCAGCCCACCACGGTTGGCAAGCGCAACACCCTGTATATTCAGGATCTCCTTATGGATCTTGACTACCTTGAATACCTTGAATCGCAGATCAAGGCGCGGGGCGTCAAGGGCACGGTCGGCACCCAGGCCACCTTTATCGAGCTGTTCAAAGGGGATCACGATAAGGTTCGTAAACTTGATGAGCTTGTCGCTAAAAAGCTCGGATTTTCCGATATTTTTGCCGTTACCGGGCAGACCTATACCCGCAAGCTCGACATGAAGACCGTGGAAACCCTGGCTGGCATCGGCGCAACCGCCCACAAGTTTGCCGTGGATCTGCGGTTGCTCAGCAATCTCAAGGTTCAGGAAGAGCCCTTCGAGAAGAATCAGGTTGGCAGCTCGGCCATGGCCTACAAGCGCAACCCCATGCGTTCCGAACGGATGACAGGGTTGGCGAGAAAGCTCATGGGTCTGGTGGGCAACTTCAGCGCAACCTACGCCAATCAATGGTTCGAGCGCACCCTGGACGATTCGGCCATCCGCCGCATGGATATTCCCCAAGCCTTCCTGCTCACCGATGCAATCCTAAAGTTGTTCCTTAATATTTCCAAGGGAATGGTTGTCTATCCGAAACAAATTGGACGCCATCTTTCCCAGGAGCTCCCCTTCATGGCCACGGAAAAGATTCTCATGGCCTGCGTGGAGAAAGGAAAGAGCCGTCAGGAGATGCACGAGGTGATCAAGGTCCATTCGGTAGCCGCCGGCAAGGTGGTGAAGGAAGAAGGCAAGGAAAACGATCTGCTCGTTCGGCTTGCCAATGATCCGGCTGTGCCCTTTACCGTGCAGGAGCTCAAGGCGCTGGTCGGTGACGGCAGCGAGTTTGTCGGCCGAGCGCCGCAGCAGACCGATGAATTCCTCGATGAGGTTGTCATGCCCCGGCTTGCCCAATATAAGGATATCCTCGGCGGTATTGATTCCGCCCTGTCCGTGTGATGGACACCATGACAAGTTCCCTGGCCAGTTGCCGGATTCGCATTGACGCGGAACAGATCTATTTTCTGAAATTTATCCTTGAAGGTTATGATAATCTGACGATCATGTCCACCGTGGACCAATGCGATGGGGTGATGGAGCTGAAATATCCCCCTGAGTTGGAGCAGGATGTGAAGCACGTGTTGCAGAGTCTGACCCAACGGCTCAGGCTGGAATATTTGGGCAGTTAGTAAGTCATGCCCGAATGTTATTGTCGGACATCCACATCCTTGGATTCCC
>JAJZPC010000026.1 GCA_021811385.1 Deltaproteobacteria bacterium
AGGGAACCGCTGGGCAAGCCGGATGAAAAAGGACCAGTCCTCGCCCAGCTCCCCAGCTCCGAAACCGCCCACTTCGGCAAAGGCCTCGGTTTCCACGGCCAGTGCCGAGGGGACCAGAAAGCACCAGCGGGCCAATCCGGCAAGGCATTGCCCTTCGATGGCCATGCCCGGCTCGGGGATACAAAACTCCCCGCCTCCGAGCTGATCGCTGTTCCTGGTCACCCCATAGGCCACCGGATAACCGCGGGCCATGGTCCGCACCAGGCTTGCTACGTGGCCCTCCAGCCAGACATCGTCCGAATCCAGAAACATGACCACTTCGCCGCAGGCCGCAGCAACCCCGACGTTTCTCGCCAGTCCCGGCCCAAGACCGGAACGCCTTAGCAGCCGCACCCCAGGAAAACGGGCAGCCACCAGGGTAGCGGTGTGGTCCGTCGAGCCATCGTCCACGACAATGATCTCGCTCACCGGGGTATCCTGCCCGACCACGCTGGCAATGGCCCGGCAGGTCATCTCCGGCCGGTTTCTGGTGGGGATTACGCAACTGATCCGCATAGCCGGTGGTGATTCCTCATGGATTTCCTGATGGTTGCGCTCTGCGCCAGACAGAAAGACACCTTGTCCAGTTTTCAGCATAACACATAAAAAAGAGCTGCTCCAAGACTGAAGGGACAAGGCTAAAAAATAGGGTACATTTGGAGAATCATTGCTGCCATGGGCCGGGATACAGGCAGGGTCTCGACCGATTTTCTCCTTGCCTTTCCATGCCCTGCCACATAGAATCACGAAATATTGAAACCAACGAAAGAATGAAGAGTATCCCGAATTTCTTTTAACAGCAATCGGGGCAATCCTGACTGCGGGAAGCTCGGTTGCGCTACGCGGTCAAGTTACCCAAGCCGTCAGGGGCAACCATGATCGATCACGCATTCGCTGACCACTTCGCAACGGACTGGATAGATTCCTGGAACACGCATGATCTTGCTCGGGTTCTGTCGCATTACACCGACGATTTTGAAATGTCGTCACCTGTGGTCATCAAGGTGGCAGGTGAACCGTCAGGAACATTGCAGGGCAAGGAAGCCGTGGGCTCCTATTGGGCCAAGGCTCTTCAGCTGGTTCCCAATCTTCATTTCGAGTTGGTTGCCACGCTTGTCGGCGTAAACAGCATCACCCTCTACTACAACGGTGTCAGTGGCCCGGCTGCGGAGGTATTTCATTTCAATCAAGATGGTAAAGTTACGAGGGCATATGCGCATTACCGTCATTCCGGCGAAGGCCGGAGGTAAGCGAGCGAAGCGAGACTCCGATCCAAGGAAGTTTGCTTTTTCTGGACCCCGGCTTTCGCCGGGGTGACGACACAAACACGAAAAACATTTCCGGAACCGTCAAACTCTATTGCCCCCCCGCAAAGCCGGGGGGGCTGCTCTTCAGTCAGCTGCCTTGCTGCTATCAACCAACCATGCAGTTTTGATCCATCTGAAAAACCTGCATCATGATGGCGTGATCGATCATGCTGACCCCGTGGGCCAGGGCGTCTACCATGTCCCGGTCCTCCCAGCCCATCGCCTTGAGCCCTTGGACCTCCTCCGCGGACACGGAGCCGGGGGCTTTGACCGCCTTGACGACAAAGGCCAACATGGCGCTTTCGTTCTCTTCGAGCAGTGACTGGGACGGGTCAGCCTCCATTTTGCGGATATCAGCCTCCTCGACCCCCTGCTTTTTCAAGATATGTCTGTTGAGATCCAGACAGAAACCGTAGCCAAGATTATGGGCCACCAGGTAACGGATGTGCGCCAGCAAGGCAAAGCTCAATGTCGGATGCTTCGCGAAATACTCGACTCTCCGGAGCTGCAGTTCAAAGAGGGCCGGGCTGGCGCTCATCATCTCCAAGGGCCTGGGGATGATGCCAATTCTTTTCATATACAGGTCATAGCCTTCCTTAATAATGCCTTCCGCGTTTTCGGGTGAAACCGTGCTGATCAGCGCCATGTGGGTCTCCTTTCAGTATGTGCCGAGGGAAATGGGCTGCCCGTGCTGGTCACCGGCAGTCCGCGTTGTTTCTGCTTGGAAAATACGGCGGCCGATTGTACAAGTAAAATGAATTTAAATAATCATATCGATAAGGATTGGTAATCCACCTGCATGAACCACCTGGAAGTCAAGCATCTCCGAATGATCTGCACCATTGCGGAAACCGGCAATATGACCAAGGCGGCGGCAAGGCTGTGCATTTCCCAATCCGCGCTCAGCCAACAGCTCAAGGATATTGAAGGCAAGCTCAAGGTAGACCTGTTTTTCCGGACCCGGAAAGTCATGCTCCTCACCCCCATCGGCAAAAAACTTCTGGAGTCGGCGCAACAGGTCATCCTGACGCTCGAGGATGCGGAGCTTGAGATCGCCAAGATCGTCTCCGGCGAGCAGGGAGAACTCAAGGTCGGCATCCAATGCATCTTCTGCTATAAATGGCTGCCCGGCGTCATACGATTCTTCCAAAAGAAATTTCCCAACATCGAGTTCGAGATCGGCACCTCCACTGACCTGGCCACTGATCTGGAAAGCAAGAAATTTGACTTCATCATCACCGCGGCAACCGTGCCGGATGAGCAATACACCTATGTGCCGTTATTTGCAGACCAGCTGGTCTGCATCATGCCCGCCGATCATCCCTTGCGCGCCCGCGCCTGTGTACAGTACGAGGATTTCGGCAGGTTCAACCTGATATCGCATAGCGAAAAGGGAGCCAGCCGGTTTTACCAGCTTGCCCTCAAACCAAAGGGGCTGGAGCCCAAACGGTTCATGACGGTCGGCCAACCCCACGCCATTGTCGAAATGGTGGCGTCGGGGTTCGGTCTCGGGGTTTTTCCGCGATGGGCGCTGAACAGCTCCCTTGAAACAACCGGCATTACGGCCCGCCCCATCACCAAAGGCGGACTGCCGGTGACCTGGTATGCAACATTTTTAAAAAACAGCCAAATCCCGGTATTCCAGCAGGAATTTATCAACATTATCAGCAAGATGAACATGGAAGACTGGGCAGCCCCACTACCGGAAAGGACGTGAGGCCTTGACTTCCGCCTTACGGAAATGGCAACTGATCGCTGTTCCACTTACATTCCTCTATTCCGAGCTTGTATCATGACGAACTTTTTTTGCAGTAAAGACTGTCCTGATCTCTGCGGAGTGCGCGTTGAATCCGCTGGCGGCCGCCACTCCTTTCACGGTCTGCCGGAAAAATGGAGCGATCCCGGATTTGTCTGTGCGAAATTCAGGATCTTTGCCGAAAGGGAGATCAACAACGGCCTGAAATCCTGGCAGCTTGTGGATGGCGCCAAAAGGCCCCTGTTGTCGGATGCGGAGGCCATCGAGGCGCTGGCGGCTTTTCTGGCCCCATTTCGGGACAAAAAGATTCTGTATCTGCGGGGTTCAGGCAGCCTGGCCTATAATATGGCCTGCTGGGATCTACTGTTCGCGGGTTTCAACAACTGCTGGGGCGTCTCCGGCGGCCCCTGCGACGACACCGGTTGCGATGCCGACGGGGCGGATTTCGGGGCGCTGATCAATCCGGAGATCACCAATCTGGAACAGGCCGACACCATCATCCTCTACGGGAAAAATGCCCGTTCCACCAGCCAGCACCTCTACGCCTATCTGAAAACGCTCAAAAAACAGGGCAAGAAGATCATCTACCTTGACCCGGTAAAGACAAAAACCGCCGGGCTTGCGGACCGGTACATCATGATCAATCCGGCCTGCGACGGTCTGCTGGCCTGCGCCCTGCTTACCGGATTGGGACATGAGAACGGACACGACATCGGACCCTTGCTGGCAAGGGCCGGGGTGAGCCAGGATGATTTCGAATATCTGCTTGCCTGTCTGCAAAACGGGAGAACAGCGCACATCAAGGGCGTCAGCATCCAGCGGCATGGCAACGGCATGAATGCCTACCGCTGGATCAACCGGCTGGCGGTCAAAACCGGCAGCATGGACCTGCTCTATTTCGGGCATCCCTCCAAACGGCGCTGGGAAAAGCCCGACGCCGTCTTTGCGGGCAGAATTGCGGTGGAGAGGCTTGCCGAGGCCCTGGCCAAGGGCGAATTTGACCTCTATGTCAATGTGGCCGCCAACCCGGCCATGACCTATCCGGACAGCAACAGGTGGCAGGAAGGGCTTTCCCGCACCCCTACCCTGGTAATCGACACCAACCATTGCCGGACTGCCGAACAGGCTGATTTTTTTCTGAAGGTGGGCGGGATGTTCGCCCAGAGTGATTTCATGGGCAGCTATTTTTTCAGCCATGAGTATGCCAGGGACAGCCTGACCTCCGAGCTGAGCGATGTGGCCGCCGCCCGGATGCTGGCCGACAGGCTTGGCCTCGATCTCCGGCTCAAGGAGCAGGCGCGGGTCGGACGGATTGCCGATGTGCCGCAACGGGAGTACCGGACCGGGGCGCTGCCGCTGGTGATGCCGGAAACGAGCGACCGATTTCAGCTCCTCACCGCTTCCCATCATGGCTACATCAACTCTCAGATCCTGGCCGGCATGGAGCAGGGGTTGCAGGTCATCCATGTCAACACCGTCGATGCGGCCAGGCTGGGCATCAGCACCGGGGACGATGTCCGGGTTTCCGGGCCCGCCGGGGCGTTTATTGCCGCGGCTCTGGTTACCGACGGCATTGCGCCCAACACGGTCATGTGCTGGAAGAATATCCCCATGAAAGAGGGGGTGAGCAACTGCGCCATCCCCGCCCAGGTGACGGATTCCGGTTCCGGTCTTGCCTATTACACGGTTTTTGTCGATCTGCACAAGGTGTGACAGGGGAGAAATGGCGGCGTTCCTCCGCCATCCATTATTTTCTCCATGAGTCGAACGAACCCCGGCAGGTTCGCGCACCCCAGGATCCGCTTGCCCAGATCCTCGCGGTCAAGGGCGAACATGGCGACGTACTCTTCAAACGAACGTCCCCACGGCACGATGCGGTCAAGACTGAACGACATCCCGGCGCCCTGCCCGCCGTCGGCCGGTTTCATCGCCGCGCCCATCACTTCTTGAGGTATTTCCCCTGCAAATTCGCACCGATAAGCCAGACGCCCTCGGCCCGCTTGGGCAGGGTCTTCACCAACTCGGCCGTCAGCGCCTGGACGTCGGCGCCCTGGGCGGCCAGCTCCTTTGCTTGCCGGTCGAACTGCAGGAGGTATTGCTTCATGTCCGCCAGATCCTTCTTGCCGGACAGGGGGCCGTGCCCCGGGATGATCGCCTCGACCTCCATGGCCTGGAGGTCGTCCAGCTCGCCGCACCACTCCTCGATATTCCCCTCGGCCAGATACGGATGGTAATCCGTGAACAGGATATCGCCGGCAAAGAGGACTTTCTTGTCCGGCAGATAGACCAAGGTGTCGCCATCGGTGTGGGAGGGGCGGGCGTGGCGGAGTTCGACGAGCTGGCCGCCGAGGTCGATGGTCATGCGGTCGCCATAGCTCAGCACCGGATAGGCGATGGAGGTGCCCTTCATGTCCGCGGGAGTCAGGCCGTACTGGCCGATATTCTTGAGGGTGGACTCGGCGCTTCCGGCCATGGCCTGCCTGTCGTTCTCCTGGGCGATTACCACCGCACCCAGCTTGACGAACTCGGCATTGCCGAAGGCGTGATCGAGATGATAGTGGGTGTTGATCACGTACCTGATAGGCTTTTTGGAGACGGCCCGGATGGCCTTGATGAACCGCTTGGCCTCCTTGGCGGAGATCAGCGTATCGACGACCGCAATGCCGTCGCGGCCGACGATGATGCCGGCGTTGGCCCCGAAGCTGTTGTCCTTGGAACTCTGCTTGGTGTCCACAAAGGCGTAGACATTCTCGGCGATCCGCGTCAGCTTGTCCGCGGCCAGGGCCGGGCTGCCGAGCAGAGACCACATTAGACAGAACAAAACGATCTTGCTTGGAAGGGTGAGACGTTTATGCATCGGTATCCTCTTTCGTATGGGGGAAATTTGATTGGCCGCGCCTCCCGTGCCGGGGCACGCATTTGCTCCGCCTTGGGCAACTCCGCCGCTTGTGGCCGGCAAAAGGACGCCTTCACAACCAGCAGGCGCGGTTCGGAATAATTGTAAACCAATAGCCAAGCTCTTTATAGGAAAAAATATCTTTCCGAAAACAAGAAATGACCGGACCATGATTCCTTGGAATCCCCAGGCGGTGCCCCCTTCCGAAACAGGGGATTCGACGGGCCGGCTCCCGGCAAAACAACTTGACACGGAACCGCCTTAGGCGTACGGATTTAACGTACAATGAGGCGGGGCAGCAACGAGAATACCTCCGCCACGAAAGCACGCCCCAGACAGACAGCGCCCCCAAATTTCATCCATGACAAGGAACCAGAGCCATGGCAATTCTCCAATCGCAACGCCACCTGTTCGATATCCCGGAAGATGTCGCCTATTTCAACTGCGCCTACAACTCCCCGCAACTGAATGCTTCCCGCGACCGCTTGCGGCTTGGCGCCGACTCCAAAAGCCATCCGTGGGAACGAATGCCGGACGATTTTTTCCGCGATGCGGAAACGATTCGCGGGTTGGCCTCCGCCATCTTCGGCGGGGACGCGGATGGGTACGCGATTGTGCCTGCGGCAAGTTACGGCCTGAGCACCGCGGCCAGGGCAATCGAGCCGCGCCTCCGGCCGGGGGACGGCATTCTCGTCATGGAAGAGGAGTTCCCGAGCAACTATCTGCCGTGGCAACGGGCGGCGCGGGAATCGGGCGCCGAAATCGTGGTTGTGCCGACCCCGGCGCATGGGGACTGGACGCGGGCGATCCTCGAAAGGCTGAACAAGGCCGTTCGCGTGGTCGCGGTTTCGAGTTGCCACTGGACCAACGGGGCGTATCTTGATCTCGAGGGTATCGGCAAGGCATGTCGCGGGATTGACTCCCTGTTCGCCATCGATGCCACGCAATCCCTGGCCGCCATGCCGTTGTCCATTGACGCGGTGCAGCCTGACTTTCTTGTTGCGGCCGGGTACAAGTGGCTCCTTTGCCCGTACGGCTTCAGCCTGGCGTATGTCTCGCCAAGGTGGCGCGATGCCCGCCCTCTGGAGGAGACCTGGATGGCGCGGGACAATGCCGAGGACTTCACCTCCCTGGTCAAGTACTCAAACACCTATCTGCCTGGAGCACGCCGGTTTGACGTCGGGGAAAAATGCACGGCCACCATCCTCCCGGGGGCCGTGGCCGCACTGGAACAGATCAGGCAATGGGGAGTGCCTGCGATTGCGGAATCCCTAGCGGCGATCAATGCCCGGATCGCAGGGCATTTAGAACAACTGGGATTCCGGTTGCCCTCCCCATCGCAACGGTGCCCGCACATGCTTGGCGCCCGGTTGCCGGACGGGTTCACGGGCAATCTGGTCGCCGAGCTGAAAATGAAGAACATCTTCATCAGTCAACGGGGAAATGCCCTGCGGTTCGCCCCCCATCTGCACGTTACCGACCGCGACATCGACAGGCTCCTTGAATCGCTGGATCGGATAGTTCAATGATCTACCGCCTAGCCGCCGACTCCATCCTTCTGCTTCATCTCGCCTTCACGCTTTTCACCGTGCTGGGGGGCTTGCTGGTGCTGCGCCGCCCCTCCCTGCTCTGGGTGCACCTTATCGCCGTGCTCTGGGGGGTGGTGATCGAGTGGGCGGACTGGATCTGCCCGCTTACGCCACTGGAAAACTTTTTGCGGGAACAGGGCGGCGAGGCGGGTTATGCGGGAGGATTCATCGAGCATTACGTTGCCCTTGTTCTCTATCCCGAGGATCTCACCATTGAGCTGCGTTACCTGCTTGGCCTGGGCCTTGTCGCGGTGAACCTGGTGATCTATGGGTATATTTTTCTGGTACGCCGTCGAAAACTCTTGCCGTAAGACACTGCTCCTCATCCCATGCCCCGTCCAGACAAATGCACTAAACACGCCGTGACTGCCCGGCAGCACCGCAGATGCGCGAAAGAGGCCTGCGAAGTGTGCTAGTGCACACGAGCAGGCCGATGACAAAGCAGATGCGGTGCTGCCGGACAGTCACAAAAAAGCCCCCTTCCCAGGGAGAACAGGAAGGGGGCTTATGGGAGGGTGCGGAAACCAGGGAGGTTACTTCTTCATCCTGGCAGCGCCTTTTGTTTTCATGGGATCGCCCTTGTAGCCCAAGGCCTTCCAGTCAAGACGGCCGTTGGCCGTGTGGCAGTCGTTGCACTTCAAGGCCTCGCCGGCCGGGGCAACCATGTGGTTGATCCGCCAGTACATGACGGTGGGGGCAAAATCATAGCTGCCGCTATACGCCAGACCCGAGGCCTCGCTGCCTGCCTTGGCCGCCTTGTCCCAGTCAAAATTCTTCCAGTAGGCGTCCTTGTCTTCCTTGTTGGTCGGCCAGACCTTGGGGGTCAGGAAGTACTTGTTTTCCTTGTCGTAGAGCTGCTTTCCGGTATGCACCTTGAAGGGATAGATCTTGGCGGTTTTGTCCTTGATGCTGCCCGTGGGCGCGTTCAACTCGGTAACCTTGGCCGGATCGATCTTCTCGCCGCGCAGATAGACAGTGGCCTTGCCGTTGTACCATTTGTAGGCGGGGACCACGTCTTTCGCCCAGGTAAAGTGGCCTTTTATCTTTGCATACCCCTCGCGCTTCTCCGTGCCGAACACCTGCTCCTCCACCTTGATATCCTGACCGGCGGTGGACCAGTCCCAATTCATCTTGGTGGGCATGGACTTGGCAAAGGTGGGGATATGGCAGGTTTGACAAGCCACGGTGGCGACATGCGTGTTCAGCTTGCCGTTCTTATGGGGCTTGGCATCATGGCACTGGGTGCATTCCAAATGATTCCTGCCGCCAGGCGTAACGATCATGGCATTCCCTTTGATGTTATGCTTCTGGGTGGTGTGGCATTCGGTGCATTGGAAGTTCAGGCTGTCGGAGCCCATGTGCACGTCAATGGCCTTGGTGGGATTTGCCATGGAGGAATCGATGTCGCCGTGCTTGACGTTGTTGCCGCCGCCGCCGAAACCATGGCAGGCCACGCAGTTTTTCTTGGCAGGCTTGCCGACGCTTTGGGCCACAGCCACCAGATCAACGGGCTTGGCGTCAAATTCCGGATTGCCGGTAAAACCGAAAGGCATGCCCGCGGCAGGCGGGGCCTTCTTGTAGGTTCCCGTGCCGTCGTGGCAGACCAGGCAGTCCACCTTGTTTTTGTCGTTGAAATCAAACGTGGCATCCTTCCAGCCGTAGCTGATATGACAGCTGGTGCAACGCGGCCAGTTGGAATCAAGCGAGATGCAGAAGTTGTTGATGGCGTTCTTCTTACCGAGCATGACCTTGCCTTTCTTGCCGGAGATCTCCTGCTCGCCGGCCCAGGTCCAGTGGGTGGTTTTCATGATGTCCGTTGCCGCGTCCGCATGGCACTCCAGACATTTCTTGGTCACGTCCATGGGCGTGGCAAAAGGACCGGTGATCGCCTTGTGCGCCTCACCGGCATGGGCCGATCCGCCTGCCACAACAGCCGACGCAACCAGCATTGCCGAGAATACACGGGATTTCCTCATAGCCTCATTCTCCTCCTTAAAAAATGAACCGTTACCCTTCCCCTCTTTTCCGGCCTCGAAACGAAGGCGGAAAAATCATGCGCAGCACACAACCGACTTCGGGGATATGAATAGCAAGTTAAATGCCAGCGCAGGACGAAACAGGCAACAGGATGATTTACCGGAACAAATTCAGCATGGCGGGGTACAACTCGAAAGAAAGGGGGAGCAATTTTTTTTGACGAAACATAAAGAGTGGTGGACAACGTGCCAGAACCACAAGAAAAAGCCGAAACAAACAGCGCAAGCGTGCAAAATTACTTGCGTCCGTTACAGCCGGACCTCTATGCGCTCCGGTTGCCGGGCGGAAAACAAAGCGCCGCCTCCCGGACCCGTCCGGCCAAGCGGTGTTCAATATACTCGCCGACCAAGGGCAGCATGTCATCCAGGTACTGGCCGATCTCTTTCTCCGTAGCGGTGGTCAGGGTCTGGCAGAACAAACACTTCCTTTCCCCCCCGCCCGTGGAGGGCAGGCCGAAATCCTCCAGCACATGCCGGGTGACCATCTGGTCATCAAAATCCTCGTACACCGGGAAGGTGGTGCTGATCCCGAACCGGGCCGACAGCTCCTTGATCTTTTCCATGAAGACCGGGGTCTGCTCGGGGTAATGTCCCTGTTTTTTGGTATACCCGGCCACGAAATGGGGGACGAAATGTTCATGGCAATAGATGATGGCCCGGGCATGCATGCCAAGTTTGCAGGCCACGCAGACGAGATTTTTCCCGTTGTAGCGGGGCATGATTTCCTCATACCGGTCAAGCCACAACCCCTGAAAAAGCCTGCCCATGTCAAGCTCCACCATCTCCGCCGCCGGAATTTTCCCGGGATCGGAGGCGTTGGCCAGCAAGATTTTTTGCGCGGCCAGGAAACGGTTTCTGGGAAAATCGGCAAAACGGCCCATGCCGTTGAGCATGTGGAGCAGATGGATGCGCACCGGCCTGGCCAGGCCGGGATGATGGCCGGCGCTGGCCAGGGCATAGAGCGCGAGGGAGTCGGTCCCCCCGGAATACAAGATCGCCAGTTCCTGCTGCATGGTCACTCCCCCTTCTGTACCCGGTATTTCAAGAACACCTCCCCGGTTGCCTCTGCCTCGCAGGAAACCAGGGTCAACGGCAAAAACGGCTCCCCCAGCGGACCATCTCCGCCGCACACGGCGGCCGCCCCCTGATCCCCGGAAATTTTCGGAGTCAGGGTGAGGAGAATCTCGTCAACCACCCCTTGCCTGAGGCAGGCATAGTTCAATCCGCCTCCGCCTTCGACCAGCAGAGACCCTGCGCCACGTTGTGCCAGATGGGCAAGAGCCGCAACCAGGGAAAGCCCCCCGGTGGACGCAGGCGGCAGGGGCACGATCTGGGCCAGCGCGCCAAGCCGGTGCCGCAATCCCGCAGCAGTTGCCTCGCCGGTAAAGATAAGGGGCGGTGGTCCGTGCTGAAATATTTTCTTTCCGGCCACCGGGATATCGCCGGACTGGGTGATGAACGCCCTGATCCGGTTGGGCAAAAGACTCCCCTCCGGCCCGCGCATCTCCGGATCACCCTGGCGCAGGGTTTCCGCGCCCAGCAGGCTGGCATCGGTTGCGGCCCGCATCGTTTCGAGCAGCCCACGATCAAGCGGGCTGCCGGTAAGACCGGGGCCGATGCGGCCGCAGATGGTGCCGGCTGCGATGATGGTTACTTGCACGTCGCCCCTCTCTAAAAATCCCGTAAGGTTTTATTGAAATCGCAACAAGCCGCGATTACAACAGTTATTCCTTTGTACCCATTTGAGTTTATGCTACGGACCTGTGTTGTCGTTCCCTTTTGGCAAGCCCTACAGGTTTTGGTTGACAAGATGGGCCTTTTTTCCCATAGAGTCAAGCATGACGGCCTGGCAAAAAGCCGTCAACATCCCGACACAAGTGCTTCGACAGGCTCAACACGAACGGTGGGTTTCAATACGACTAGAGAGTTTCCGTTCGCCCTGAGCCTGTCGAAGGGCCTTTTTTTTCATGAGTGCATCAAGCGCACCCAAAAAACAACATCCATTTGCTACCGAACAAGAGAATATCCATGCCGCCCACCTTCCGTTCAAGCCTCGTCAACCTGCGCCACATCAATTTCCAGGATTTCAGCAACAGCCTGACGCCGGAAGAAGCACGGGAGCCAAGCCCTGCGCTGCTGGAATCCGTTGCCAGGAGCGGGATTCTCCATCCCCCCATCCTCAGGGAACAGGGGCGAACCACCATGGAGATCGTCACGGGGCGCAAGCGGTTACTGGCTGCCCAGCAGACCCTGCACTCCATCTCCACCGTCTGCCTGGTTCTGCCCGCGGATACTCTGCCTGCGGAGGCTCTGGCCATCAACCTGGAAGACACCATGCTCCGGGGCGACATCACCGTGGTCGAACAGGCGATCTTTTTTCAGAAGATCCTCGTCCATCTGGATGAGAACGAGGCAGCCAGGAGGTTTCTCCCCGCCCTGGGGCTGGAACCGCACCGCCATCATCTGCACAACCTGATGCAACTGATGGGGCTTGAAGAGCACCTGCTCACCGCGCTCCACGAAGGCCGACTGCACGAGGGGGTGGCCAGGGAATTGCTGGCCCTGAACTTCATCGACCGCCTCTCCCTGTACGAGACCATGGAAATCCTCAGCCTCAGCGTCAGCAACCAGAAAAAAATCACCGCCGCCTGCCGGGAACTGGCGGCCAGACACAACACCTCGGTCATGGCCCTGCTCGGCCAACCCGAGGTGCGGGAGATCCTCGATCCCCATGAGACGAACATCCCGCAAAAAACAGCCCGGCTCATGCAGTGGCTCACCGAACAACGTTTCCCGAACCTCACCGAGGCGGAACACGAGTTCCGTTCCTTTACCGCCGCACTCAAGCTGCCCGGCGGAGTGACCCTCGGCCACTCGCCGTCCTTTGAGCAGGATCAGCTGCACCTCTCCATTCCCTTCGGCAACCGGGACGAGCTGCGCACAGCCTGGCCGCGCATCGCCGACGCACTGAAGGGATAAGAGGCGTTACCCGGCCAGCGTGCGCCTGATCTCCAGGATCGTGTCGATATTTTCAAAAAAGAGATCCACCAGGACCGGGTCGAAATGCGCGCCCCGTTCCGCGCGGATAAGTGCGAGGATGTCCTCCATCTCCCAGGCTTGCCGGTAGGAACGGTCATTGCCCAGGGCATCGAACACATCGGCAAGGGCGGTGATTCTCGCGCTGATATGGATATCCTCGCCCTTCAAACCCTTGGGATAGCCACTGCCGTCAAACTTTTCATGGTGCTGCAGGGCGATGACAATGGCGGTCTTGATAACATCCCGGTCGGAAAGGCCCAGCATCTCCTGGGCACGAATGGTATGGGTCTTCATGACCTCGAATTCCGCGGCGGAGAGCGGCCCGGTCTTATTGAGGATGGCGTCGGGGATGGCGACCTTACCCACGTCATGCATGGAAGAGGCAAGACGGATCACCTCCACCTCCCGCTGGCTCAAGCCATGTTTCTCCGCGAGCAGCCGGCTGTATTCCGCCACCCGCCGGACATGGTTGCCCGTTTCAAAGGAACGCATCTCGGCCAGCTCGCCCAGGGTGTAGATGATCTCCTTCTGGGTTCCCTCGATCTCCTGATTCAAGAGCACGTTTTCGTAGGCCACCTGCACGTTGCCGCAAAAGACCTCGATCATCCTCCGGTCAAGCTCGCTGAGCTCGCGCCAGCCCTCAAGATAGATAACCGCCTCTTCCCCGCGCTCACTGCGAAAATAGCCGACATACCGGTTGTCCTGGCAGATGGATTGCTTGAGCAATGTTGCCCGCTGGACATCATCAAGAACCTTGGCCGGCAAATCGCCTCGAACCTCGGCGTCGAGATACGGCTCATAGGCCCCGGTGGCGGCCAGCACCTTGAAGCTGCCCTGCACGTTGGATACCGCGATACCCGATGTCTGGCAATAGATGGCGTTCTCGCTGAGATGGAGGATGGAAACCAGCTGGCTCAAGACCCCGCTGGCCAGGTTGGTGATGGAACGAAGACGGCAGATATAGGTGGCCGCGTCGATGATCTTTTCCAGCCCCTTACGGTTGGCCTCGATGGTGAGGATATCCCGGTAGGACCGCAGGGAAGCCACCATGGTGGTGAAAAGCTTCTGGGCGGTGAGCTCGGTTTTTTCCTTGTAATCGTTGATGTCGTACTCGACGATGACCTTCTCCGCGGGCGCCTGGCCGGGCTGACCGGTACGCAGGATGATCCGGACAAAGGAGTTTTTCAACTCCTCCCGGATATGGCGGATCACTTCCAGCCCCGCGTCATTTTTCTCCATGACCACGTCAAGAAAAATGATGGCGGTGTCGGGATGCTCGGCTATGAGATCCCTGGCCTCCTTGCCGGAATAGGCATGCAGAAAGAGCAGCCCTTTGTTCTCGTAGGAAAAATCGGAAAGAACCAGCTTGGTGACGGCATGCACCTCTTCCTCGTCGTCGACCACCAGCACCTTCCAGACGCCGTTGCTTCCTCCCCCTTGCCGGGAAACCCCATCCCCCTCCGGCTCATCCGCAAAAAAAACCGCCTCATGTGATTCCACCATGCGATACCCCCCCAGGTATGACGGCAGGAAAAAGGAGAACAAAGGATGTTCCCTTTCCCGGCTTGCTTTCACAGGTAATCGTCCCCAGCAATTTCTGGGTTACAAGATTATATACGATATGCAGCCCTAAACCGCTCCCCCCTTTTTCTCGATTTGTCGTAAAAAACGGGTCAAAGGCATGGCTGACCTGATCCGCGGTCATCCCCTTGCCGTCATCGGCATACCGGAACAGGACATTGCCGCCCTGCAGCCCGATATCAAAGAGCAGGGCGCCTGCCTCATCCTCGTTGTAGGCATGGATCAGCGAGTTGGTGATAAAATTGGTGACGATCTGGGAAAATGCCCCGGGGTAGCTGTTCAGCACCAAATCCTCGGGGCAGGAGATCTCCAACCGATGGCCGGTGTTCTTCAAAACCGGCCTGAGACTCAGGCAGACCTCGGCCAGATACTCCTTGACCCGAAAGGTTCTGCGCCCCTCCCCGGATTGATCCACCGCCACCTGCTTGAAGCTGCGGATCAGCTCCGCCGCCCGATTGAGGTTGGAAAGAATCAGCTTGGCGGCATCCTGGCTGAGCGCAAGGTACCGGTCAAGATCGCCGCGCTTCATGCGCCCTTCCTCGTAAAGCGTCGCGATCTCCCTGGTCTCGTTTTCCAGATGCGAGGCCGCCGTTACGCCTACGCCGACCGGGGTGTTGATCTCATGGGCAACCCCGGCCACCAGATCCCCCAGGGCTGCCATCTTCCCGGATTGCACCAGCTGGGCCTGGGTCTGCTCCAGCTGCCCCAGGGTTTCCCGCAATTCCAGGTTGGCGGCATCCAACCGGGCGGTGCGCTCCATGACCCGCCGCTCGAGGGTCTCGGTCAGGGCAAGCAGGTCGTGTTCGGCCTGCTTGCGCACCGTGATGTCTTCAAACACCACCACCGTACCCACGACCGTATCGCCTTCCACAAGGGGGGTGCCGACAAATTCCACCGGAAAAACAGCGCCGTCCTTTCTCGCGAAGTAGCTTTCGCCTCCCCTCTTTTCCCTCCCCTCGGCATAGGCCGCGCACACCGGGCAATCCTCCCGGCCATACGGTTCGCCATCCCAGCGCACATGATGGGGAAAATCATGCAGATGGCTGCCGATCAATTCCTCCTCGTCGTACCCGAGGATCTGCAAGCCGGCCAAGTTGACAAAGGTGATGCACCCCCCGGTATCCACGCCGTAGATCCCCTCGCCGGCGGAGTTCAGGATCAGCTCGTACTCCCGATGCAGCCGGGCAAACTGCTCCTCTGCAGCGTGCCGCTCGGCAACCTCCTTTTGCAACAGAAGATTGGCGTCCTCCAGATCGACGGTCCGCTCCCGGACCCGCTCCTCGAGCCGGTGATGGGCCGAGGCCAGTTTCTGCTCCGTTTCCAGACGCAGGCCGATCTCCCTTTCCAGCGGGGCAAGGGCGATGCGCCGCAGGGTGAACCACAGGGCAATTCCCGCGATGGCGGTGAGGAAAAACGAGGCGAGCCCCAACTGCCAATGGAGCTTGCGCAGGAGCGCATCCACCTCGCCGGAGGAGGCCACCATCTGCAGGGTCAAGAGCTGCTTGCCTTGAAAAAGCACCTTCTCTTCGACCAGAAAATCCCGTGCTTCCCCTTGCCTCGGACGGCGGAAGGCGAACAGATCGCGGCCATCCGGGCCAACCGCGGCCAACCGCACCACCTCGGGATGTTCCTCGCCCCAGCGCAGAACGAAACCGTTTATCCAGTCGTAGTCATATTGAAGGGAAGGCTCGACAAAATTGGCCGACATCAATTGCAGATCGCGGCGGGCCTGATTTTCCGCCCGGGAAAACAAAAAATTCCGCTGGTGGCGGGCAATGATGGTGTCGCCCAGCGCCATGAAAAAAAACAAGACGGCCATGAACGCCATGACCGCCTTGTTGTATCTTCTTTGCTGCCGGCCTGATTGCATGCCAACGTCCTTCCGTCGTTCAGCAGGAGGAGTAGCCGCAGCTCACGCATTGGTTGCATCCGCCGCTTCGCCGCAGGCTGATCTTGCCGCAGGCCGGGCAGGAGGCATAGGAGGAAGGCTCGGCGTACGGCTCCGGATCCTGCTCCACCTCGCCCTCTCCGCTCTTGTCAAGAACCTTGGCCAAGGCTGCGGGAATGGAATAGACCCTGCCCAGCGAGGCGCTGATCCAGGCGCCGTCCGAGGAGATATCCTCCAGGGTCCGGGCGATCTTGCCCACCAGCCGGTAATCGTGCTGGAGCGCCACGGAAATGACCCGGCCCAGGGCCTCGCTCATTCCGTGCAGGGTGGAGCCGGACTTGGTGGTGTTGAGGAACACCTCGCGCACATGCCCCTGCCCGCCCTTGTTGGCCGTGATGTACAGCGGAGCCGGCCCCCGGAACTTATAGGTGCTGCCGCTGCGCACGTCCATGTCGCAGAATTCGCAGGTTTCCTCAACCTTGCCGCCATGATCGCTCAGCACCCCTTCCATGGAGGAATCCCGGAACATGGTGATGCCCTTGAGATTGCTTTTCCGGGCGTACTGGAGGATCTTCTTGATGTCTGCCACCGTGGTGTCGGCGGGCAGATTGATGGTCTTGGAAACCGCGGTATGATTGAAGGCCTGGCACGCCTCAAGAATCCGGATCTGCTGATACGGCTCGATCTTGTGCGCGGTCTGCTCGGCAACCCACTCGATCTTCTCCTCCTCGTACTGGTAAAACTCCAGGGGCACGAGGATGAATTCCTTCCAGGAATCGTCCACATCCTTGACCTTGCGGCGCTGGATCATGGAGAAATAGGGCTCCACCCCGGTGCAGGCCACCCGCATCAACTGGGAGATGGAGCCGGTGGGGGCCTGGGAGGTGGTCACCGAGTTGTACAACCCGCCGAGCTTGCGCAGGGTGGTGAAGATCTCGCTGGTCCGCTTGCGCCACCGGGGTTTGTCGGGCATGTCCGACTCGATGAAGGCCAGGGCCTCGCTGTCGATCTTGTCGACATAGGTCATGTTCCATTCCTGGGGGGTGAGCTTTTTCTGCTTGCCCTCCTTCTTGATGAACTCGGCGTAGTCAAGGCTGCCCTGCATGGAGCCCAGCATCAAGACCAGCTGGGTCGCCTTGGCAAAGAGCGGGGCCTCGTGCTCATCGGCATAGGAGACGCCGAAATGGTTCATGGCATGGTGCAGGCCGGTAAAGCCGATGCCGATGGGCCGAAACTTGAGGGTGTTGGCCTTGATCCTCTCGATGGGCGGGAATCCGCCCAGGTCGAGGATCTCGTTGCCGGCAATGGCCGCAAGCCTGGCCGCCTCGAACACCCCGTCGAAAAACTTGCCCCTGTCCTCGTCGAGGCACTTGGGCAGGCAAACGGTGAGCAGGTTGCAGGCCGTGTCCTTGGTGGAAAGGTATTCCCCGCAAGGGTTGGAATAGACCGGATTGTGCTTGGCCAGCACCGGAGTGTTGGCCAGGCTTTTCTGGGTAAAGAGCAGGCCGGGATCGCCGGATTTCCAGATGTACTCGGCCACCAGATTGGTGAGTTCCTCATCGTCCCAGAACTTCTCGTCGGTCACGTTGAGCGAGATGTTGCAGCCGGTGTACCGGCCGGGGTTATCCCCCTTGAAGGTGATGAACTCCTTGACGTCCTTGATATCCCAGTCCGCCTGGATCATCAGGGCGCCCCTCCGCTTGCCGCCCTGGCTGATGCGCTCCGAAAGATGGGAGAAGCCCTTGGCAAAGGAAACCGGGCCGGAGGCGAGCCCCTGGCCGTTATCGACAATGGTGCCCTTGGGCCGGATGTTGGTCACGTCGATGCCGCCGCCGCCGGCATGCTGGAAGATGCTGACCAGATCGCGCTCCATGTCGAAGATCGCATCGGTGGAATCTGCCACATCGCCCAAAGGATAACAGGAATAATAGCCGGCCCGCCGGGTATGGGGGTTGCCGCCGTTCATCAGGAAGGGAGTGGCCGTAATGATGGTGCCGTGGATCAGGGCCTTGGCGACCGCGGGATGCTTGAACTGCTTGCTGACGCGCAATAGCACCTGGGTCATGTCTTTTTCCATGGGCACCCCGGTTTTATTGTTGCGGATAGCATACCTGGCCTGCACAAGATACTCTTCAAAACGCTCCCATTCCTTCAGCGCTTCATCAAAACTGATCGGTAAATCCATCGGGCACCCCTCGGGTAAATGTCATGATTGTAACGGAAATAAAACACGATATGGCGCACCAGACACATACGCCACCACAATATATGGTACAGCATACCCAAAGAGAGGCTCGGAAGGAAGTACTTTTTGAGATAAAAAAACAGGGGAAAAAGAAAGAGGAGTATCTTTATGTTGGGGATAGATTCCCCTGCGGCAGGGTCATCCATTCCCGGTGCGGGTCAGGCGAGGCGCGAGGTGGACGCGGCATAACACCACCGACAAAAAACAACTTGCCTGCTAGTGCTTGCGCTGGGAAAGGGGGAGCTGAATGATGAAAATAGAGCCTTCGCCGGGCCTGCTTTTGGCGGTGATCCTCCCGCCGTGCCGGGCGACTATTTTTTCGCAGGTGGCCAGGCCGATTCCTGTCCCTTCATATTCATGCCGGCCGTGCAACCGGACAAAGGGCTGAAAAATCCGCTCCGCATTCTTCTCTTCAAAACCGATGCCATTGTCCTGCACCGTGACTTCATAGATCTTCCCCGGCAGCATCCTCCCCTTCACCTCGACAACGGGAGGGAGGTCTTTCTGCCGGTATTTCAAGGCATTGGCGATGAGATTCTGGAAAAGCTGGCGGAGCTGGATTCTGTCTCCCTCAATGGTGGCAAGGGCGCCCACGCCGACAGTTCCCTCGACCTGCCTGATCCTCTCTTCAAAATCAGCCATCATTTCCCGCAAAAGACCATCCAGGTCAACCACTTCGAACGCATGGTCACAGCTGCGCACCTTGGACAGATGCAGGATATCATCCACCAGCTCCTGCAGTTGCCTGCCGGCCTTGAGGATCCGCCCGAGAAATTCGCCCGCCTTGTCCTCGAACCTCTCCGGCCATTTGGCCAGCAACCGTTCGGCAAAGGCGACGATCAGCAGGAGCGGCTCCTTCATATCATGGGAGGCCACATGGGCGAACTGTTCCAGCTCGGCGTTGGAACGACTGAGGCTTGCCGCCAGCCGCTCCAGCTCCTGCTGCGCCTGCTGGCGCTCGGCCACCTCCAGCAGCAAGCGCCGGTTCACCGCCTCGGCCTCCTGGGTTCTCTCGTCCACCATCTCCTCCAGCCAGACGCGGTACTCCTTGAGCTCATCTTCCATCTTGCGCAGCTTGGTGACATCGGAGAAAACCCCGGTGGCATAGAGACCCGCAGCCTGGGCCCGATCATGCACCCAGAGCCATTTTCCTTTTTTGTGACGCAACCGGTAATGGAGATTAAAATCCCGGCCCTTGCTAAAAAGCAGTTCATACCGCTTCCGGACCTCGTCGACATCCTCGGGATGAACGCGGGCAAACCGGCGCTCCCCGAGCAGCTCCTCCGGCTCATATCCACAGATCTTTTTCACCTTGGGGCTGACATAAACCAGCACCCCTTCCGCATCCGCCCGCCAGGCGACGTCAGGGATATTCTCAACCAGGGTCCGAAACTGCTCCTCGCTTGCCTGCAGGGCCAGCTCAACCCGCCTCTGCTCGGTGACATCCTGCAACACCACGATACCGCCGGAATCCTCCCCGTTCACAAACCCCAGGGAGGTGCCGCTCATCAACACCGTCCTGGTTTCCCCGGCAACCGGGATGGCGATCTCGATGCTGGAGAAGGATCCTTGTTCGGACAGCGCCTTTTCCAGCAGACAGGCCTCACAGACCTGCTGCCCCAAAACCACGGAACAGGATTTACCGATCAGCGTCTCGCCGCGCACCTTGAAAAAATCCTCAAAGGCGTCATTGACGTCCACCAGACACCGCTCCCGATCCACGATGAATGCCGGTTCGGCCATCCGCGAAAATACCGCGGCATAACGTCTTTTTTCGTTCAGTATGAACTGCCGCGCCTTGCGAAGCCTGTGCTGGACAGAGCCCCCCTCTTCCTTGACCCACTGACCGACGGCAGCGGCTTCCACCCGGTCAAAAAAAACGGCGCATCCGGCCCGGACATGTTCGCTGTTCGCCCGAGGCAAACAGCCGAAAAAGGCTTGACGGGCGCATTTAAAAAGGGAGAAGAAAATGGTGAACGGCAGACCAAACGGCCTGAAGGTGCGCACGGCCTCAAGGCCGGCCGCGGCGGGGAGGTCGCGAACGCGACCGGCCGGCTGGGGTGGGGTTGCTGTTTCCACTGCCGGATATGCGGCAAGAAAACCGACAAGATCTTCGGCAAGACAGACAAGATAGAGTTCCCAAGACTTTTCCTGCTGGCCAAGATGCCGGGCACAACCGGATTCCTCGGCCAACGCGGCAAAGGCCGCATACACGCCCTGCGCATCACAGCGTAAAGAAAAAAGCCTCTCCCCCCCCGGGTCATTAGCCATATTCTTTTCGTTGCCGTTCCTTGAGAATGATCTTGATGGGGATGGCGTCGAGCTTGAGCCCGGCCCTAAACTGGTTCAGCAGGTACCTGAGGTAGGAAAAATGCACCCCTTTCGGATAATTGGTAAAAACGATAAAGGTGGGCGGCTTGGTGGAGATCTGGGTCGTGTAGTAAAATTTCAGGCGGCGGCCCTTGTGCATGGGCGGGTTATGGCCCTCCAGCGCATCCTGCAAGATCCGGTTGAGCTGGCCGGTGGAAAAGGAGCCGCAGTACTGCTTGTAGATCTTCGCCACCGTAGGCAGCAACTGCTTCACCCCGGCGCCGGTAAGGGCGGAAAGTTTAAGCACCGGGGCATACTCGACAAAACTCGTGGCCCGGGCGATCTCTTCCATCAGCTGCTTCTGCCGCTTTCCATCCCCGTGGAGCAGATCCCATTTGTTCACCACAATCAGACAGGCGCGGCCCCGCTCAAAGGCATAGCCCAGCACCTTGGTGTCCTGCTCGGTGATCCCCTCGCCCGCGTCGATGAGGATCAGCACCACGTCGCAGCGCTCCAGGGCGCCCAGGGCCTGGAGCACGCTGAACTTCTCCAGTTTTTCCTGCACCTTGCCCTTGCGCCTGATCCCCGCCGTATCGATGAGCAGATACGGCTGCTTGCCCACCGTGATCAGGGTGTCCACCGAATCCCTGGTGGTGCCGGGGATATCCGAGACCACCATGCGCTCTTCGCCCACCAACCGGTTGACCAGGGAAGACTTGCCCACATTGGGCCGCCCCAGGCAGGCCAGGCTGATGGTCTCAGGCGGGATGTCTTGGGATTCAGGAAAAATCGGCAGGGTGCCGAGCAGGGCCTCAAAAAACGGCTTGACCCCGTAACCATGGGCTGCGGAAACAGGCCAGAGCTTGTCCACCCCCAGTTCGTAAAATTGAGGGAGCAATTTTTGCTCAAGCTCCGGGCTGTCCACCTTGTTGACCAGGAAATGCACCGGTTTATCCGTGCGCCGCAGATAATCAGCCACCTCGTAATCTTCCGGCAGCACACCCTCCTTGCCGTCCAGCAGGAAGAGGATCACGTCCGCCTCCCGCATGGCCTGCATGGTCTGCTCGCGGATCAAGCCCGCCATCATCTCCCGCCCGTCACCCTCGATGCCTCCGGTGTCAACGAGGATAAAAGTCCGCTCCTCAATGGTCACCTGCTCATAATGACGGTCGCGGGTTACACCGGGGGTGGGGTCAACAATGGCCTTCCGGCTCTTGGCGAATCTGTTGAACAGGCTGGATTTGCCGACATTGGGCCGGCCGACCAGGGCAACTATGGGATATCGGGTCTGCATGGGTGTTCCAGGATTCCGTCTTAATTGTAGAAGTCGTTACGAAAGAGTTCCGTTGTTATTCTTGCACAACGGCTTCCAGAAAATTTCTCGCCTGCTCCACCACCGCGCGCAAACAGGGAAAATCCCGCCCCTGCGGCGCAGCCAGGTGTGCATGCACCGTGGCGGCGGCGGGCTTGATGAACTGTCGGAAAAACTGTTTTCCCCTGTTTTTCGAGAGAAAGGCAAAAGCTCCCAGAACCTGCAGGTTACGCTGCAGGGCCATGTAGTAATATCCCTCAATGAATCGTCCCCGGTCAAGGGGAATGTGAGCGGCGAGCGCATCCAGGTAAAAGCCGAGAAGGATCTGTTGCCGGGCTGAAGACAAACCGGCATAGGGATCGATGAGCAGGGAGGCGGGATCATACCCCAACGAGCCCAGTCTGGCACCCTGAAAATCGATAATTCTGACTTTCCCTTCGCATATCATGAGGTTGCGCGACTGAAAATCCCGATGCAGGATGAAATCGGCAGGTTCCTGCATGGCCCGCTCCGCCAAAAAGACAAACTCCTGCTCAAGCTTTCGGGGCAAATCGTTCATCCCCAAAAAATCCTCGCACAGGGCCTTCCGGAAATAGCCGGACTCCCTGGCCAGCATGAGGTCGCGATCATAGCGGGGGGTGTCCCAGCACCAATCCGGCTTAAAACCATCCCGCGTCTCGGTCTGCAAATGGGCCAGGGCGGCCAAGGCCTGCCGGTAACAGGTGTCAACCTCCGGCGATTCCACGCCATATTGGAGCACCAAATCATGGAGCTTGGTGTCACCCAGATCCTCAAAAAGGATGAGCCCACAATCCTCTGCAAAGCCATAGACTCGCGGCACCGCCGCCCCATGCCTGAAAAAATGCCGCCCGATGGCCGAGGCGGCCCGCGCTTCGGCCATGCCCTGGGGCTGACTGGTGCCGGGCAAGACTGCCAGCAGGGAAAGATCGCCCACGGCAAAACGGTAAAACCTCCGGTCGGAGCCATCCCCGGCCATCCTCTCCGCCGCCGCAACCTCCGGGGAAAACCCCTGGACGGCCAACAGCCTGCCCAAGGAGTGCCTTTGCTGATCCGTAAACACCTTAATCCCCCCCCGTGATGATACTGTCCGCCACCACGGAACCCGGGGCGACCCTGGCGCCATCCCAAACCACCACCCGCGTCAGGCTGGCCCCCTCGCCGATGCTTGCTCCATTCCCGATGGCGACCCAATCCTGAAGCGAGACCCCACCCCCGAGCACAACATCTTTCCCAAGATAGAAAGGGCTGGTCCCACGATCGGAGGAAAAACCCGGCATCCTTCCCCGCAGCAAAATATCCTCGTGGAGCTTCAGATAATCCGCCGGGGTGCCCATATCGGTCCAGAAATGGCCGGAAACGACCATGGCCTGGATAGTACCCCCGCGCTTGAGCAAGTCGGCATAGCAATCGATGATGTTATAGAAAACGCCTTCGGGAATCAGGGAGAGAACAGCCGGGTTGATGACCTGCACCCCGGTGAAGGCGAGAAGACGCTCGCCTTCACCGGCCGGACCGGCAAAGCCGACGATCCTGCCCTGGCCGTTGACCCGCACATTGTTGAACCGCGGACAGTCGTGCAGCACCATGGTCACATCCGCGCCGGAGGCGCAATGGGCCCCATGGACGGCAGGCAGATCAAGATCATGGACAATGTCGCCATTGACCGAAAGAAAAGGAGCCTCGCCAAAATGGCCTTTCGCCAGACGCAGGCCGCCTCCGGTCCCCAGCTCCAGATCTTCCAGCTGAACCTGAACATCCCCCTGCCCCTGAAGCATGGTCCGGATCTGCTCCCGAAGATGATGGGCATTGACCACGATCCCCTCGGCCCCGCTCCGGCGGAGCTGGGTCAGGGTATGGTCCAGAAGGGGAGCGCCAAGCACGGGGAAAAGCGGCTTGGGACGCTTCAGGGTATAGGGGCGCAGGCGGGTTCCGAACCCCGCGGCCAGAACCATGGCTTTCATGAGATGCGTATTCCTGATGGCAAAGTATCGGTAAACAAAACAGAAGAATTACAACGAAAGGGTTCCGTCCGCCAGCTCCTCCACCCCGACCACGACAATCCCGGCCCGGTTGGCGGCCACAATTACGGCCTCCCGGTCAAAGAGCAGGGACTGGCCGGCCTCCACCGCCAGGACAGCGCCCTTGACCGAGGCCATGGTCTCGATGGTTTTTCCGCCGATGGCCGGCAGGTCGAAACGAAAATCCTGCTTCGGCTTTTTCACCTTGACGACCACCACCTTCTCTTTCCCCAGGGAACCGCCCCTGGTGATGGCGGCATCCGTTCCCTCAATGGCCTCGACAGCCAACACGGTGCGATCCCGGACCACCACGCACTGCCCGATATCAAGGGCGCCGATGGCCCTGGCGGTCTGCCAGCCGAAGCGGATATCCTCCATCTGTTCGGCAGAAGGCTTTTTCTTGGTGAGAATCCCTTTGGGAAAAAGCAGATCCTTGAGATAGAGGGTGGACTCCAGAACATGGATGCCTTCTTGCTCCAGAACCTCGGCCACCGCCCGCAGGATCGCATCGTCCTGCCGGATGTCTATCTTGTTCCACAGGGTCAGCCCCTTGAGGTCCGGCCAGACATCCTTGAAAATCTTGGTTTTGGTGATGGCGCCCAGAAAAACGGTTTCCGTAACGTTATGTTCCCGGAAAAAACCTATGATCCTCCCCAACTGGCCGAGCTTTACCCAGCAGAACCTGTCGGCGACACCTTCAAGCTCTGGCCAGGACTCTCCCTGGTGCGCAACGATCACCACCTCGCGCCCCGCCTTCTTGGCGGCCTCGGCAAAGAGCTTGGGGAACTGACCGCCGCCGGCAATGATGCCGATGCTATTCTTCGTCATCACCGGCCATGCGGACAACACTGCGTTTGGAGGTGGTAAAGAAATTCACCAGCTTGGCAACCGGCTCGCAACCGGGGATCTCCTCCAGGGTCTTGGCAAGGGCATCCTGCAGCAGTAATTCCGGGCTGCGGAAAATGATCTTGTATGCCTGCCCCAGTTTCTTGATCTCATCCGCGGTAAAACCAGACCTTCGCAGGCCAATCCGGTTGATCCCGGTCACCCGCATCTGATTGCGGATCCCGGCCATGATCACATAGGGGGGCACATCCTTGCTGAGCCCGGACATGCCGCCGATATAGGCGTACTCGCCGATCCGGACAAACTGGTGCACGGCGGTGAGTCCGCCGATGATCACCCGGTCCGCGACCTCGACATGCCCGCCCAGGGTGGCGGCGTTGGCCATGATGACATGGTCCCCGACCACGCAGTCATGGGCGATGTGGGTGTAGGCCATCAGCAGGTTGCCGCTGCCCACCGTGGTCACCCCATGGCCGCCAGGGGTTCCGCGGTGAATGGAAACGTACTCCCGGATCTGATTATCATCGCCGATGACCAGCCGGGTGGGCTCGTTGTTGTACTTCAAGTCCTGGGGCGGCCCGCCGATATTGGTAAAGGAGCCGATGGTGTTGCGGGCGCCGATGGTGGTAAGGCCGGTGACCACGGCATGGGGACAGATCACGCAATCGGGACCGATCTCCACCCCCTTCTCGATAACGGCATAGGGGCCGACGGTTGTGGAGGCATGCACCTTCGCCTCGGGATCAATAACTGCGGTAGGATGTATGTTCATTGCGCCTTCGCTTGAATTTGGTTAGTCGGGGCAGAAAAAACGGGAATGGAGGCTTTAAGCGGATAATTCAGGCAAAAGTGGCCATGAGCTCCGCTTCGGCCGCGAGCTTGCCGTCGACAAAGGCCTTGCCGTCCATCTTCCAGAATCTGGCCTTGCGCTTGCTCACCGAAAGTTCGTAGTGGAGCTGATCTCCGGGCACAACCTTCTGCCGAAATTTCACGCCGTCAAGGCCGGCAAAGTAGACGAGTTTGCCGGCAACCGCCTCGGGATCGGTGACATAGGCAAGGATCGCGCCGACCTGGGCCATGCCTTCAAGAATCAAGACCCCCGGCATAACCGGCTGCCCGGGGAAATGACCCTGAAAAAAGTTCTCGTTCATGGTCACGTTCTTGTACCCCCGGATGGACTCGCCGAGATGCATCTCAACAATGCGGTCCACCATGAGAAAGGGATACCGATGCGGTAAAATCTTCAGAATTTCCAGGATGTCAAGCTGTTGCAGATCAGAATTCATGCCACCTCTCCTCTCTTTTTACTGAGCCGAACCGGCAGCGGCCATCTTTGCTGTCCGGCAACCAGTCCGCAGGTTCACTCGTTGTTTCCGGAACTGTCATCCCCGCCCGGCGTTATTGCCCGGGACAGCTCGGCAACCTTGCGTCGCAGCTCCCGAAACTCCCGCACCATCTCCGGGAGTTTTGCATAGGCTCCGCTCGCGCGCAACCAGGTTTTATGGGAAATCGCCGGAATCCCTGCCACAATGGCGCCGGGTTCCAGACTGTTATGCACCCCTGATTTGGCCGCAATCATTACTCTGTCGCCGAGATGAATGTGCCCGGCAAGGCCGACCTGCCCACCCAAAACCACATTCCTGCCGGTGGTAGTACTGCCGGCCATGCCCACCTGGGCGACAAGCATGGCGTCCTCCCCGATCATCACATTATGACCAAGCTGCACGAGGTTATCAATCTTTGCCCCCCGCTTGACCCAGGTCTTGCCGAAGGTGGCCCTGTCAATACAGGTATTGGCGCCGATTTCCACATCGTCATCGATCTGGACCACACCGACCTGGGGCCGCTTGACATGGTGGCCGTTTTGATCGGTGGCGTAGCCAAAGCCGTCACTGCCGATCACGGTACCGCTATGGATAATAACCCTGTTGCCGATACAGCAGCCGCGGCCAATCGTCACGTTGGCATAGAGCACCACATCGTCGCCGATAACGGCGTCGTCATACACGACCACTCCCGGATGCAGCGTTACCCGCTGCCCCAATCGGACCCGGTTGCCGAGATAGACCAAGGGGCTGATGGCAACCTCGGCGGGGATATGACAATCCTGGCCGACGACCGCCCGCGCATCAATGCCGGTGGCGACAAACGGCTCCTCGACAAACAGGGCATGAATACGGGCCACGGCCAGATAGGGATTCCTGACCCGGATCGCAGGCACGCTGATTTCGGTAACCGCAGCCGGAACAATGATTGCGGAAGCCTTGCATTGGTCAAGGCGAGCCTCGCGTTTCAGGTCGGCAACAAAGGTTATCTCGCCCATTACGGCGCTGTCAAAATCGGCAACCCCGCCGATGAGCACCTCGGGATCACCAACCAACTCCCCCTCAACCAAGGCTGCCAGTTCCGCAAGACGTTTCTTTTCGCAAGCCATATCCGCTCCCTCTCTCTGCCGTCCGGATGCCAAACACCATCCCGAAGCACAAGAAAAAAAGTTCACTGTTGTTCACAACAACTGCGACATTACATTACCATGGTCGACAGCGGCAAAGTGGCGCAAGGAACCGGAACGCAATGGTTACGCGGCAATGATTGCTTTGTCGCCGTTCACTCCGCCACGGCTCCTAAAAAAAAAGACGGGCTGCCTCCTTGCTGCCAAGGAAAACTCAACCCGTCTTACAAAACGTGTCAGCGTCGAAAATGCGCCCCCCTTTACGAAGGCCGCTATTCTCCGTTAATCCTGGAACGCAGAAGCCCGGACGGCTTAAAGGTTACGACCTTGCGGGCATCCAGAATCAATTCATCACCGGTCTGAGGGTTTCTCCCGCGCCGGGCATTCTTCTTTTTCACGTTGAACTTGCCAAAACCACTGATCAACAGATCCTCACCGGTATTCAGGCATTTCTTGGCAATACGCAGAAAAGCCTCTACGGCCTCGGCAGCCTGTGCCTTGGTGAAGTTGTGATTTTGATATACCTTTTGGACAAGATCCGCTTTTGTCAGGGTCATGGGGCACCCTCCTTTATAGACTCACAGCATGTTCAACTAATTGATAATTGTCAAGAAATATATTTCAAGGCGCCCTTGCCGGCATACCTGCCCGCGGCGCCGAGTTCCTCTTCGATCCGCAGCAGCTGGTTGTATTTGGCCACCCGATCGGTGCGGGAAGGGGCGCCGGTCTTGATCTGTCCGGTGTTCAGGGCTACGCTGAGATCGGCAATGGTGGTGTCCTCGGTTTCACCGGAACGATGGGAGATGATCGAGGTGTATCCGGCGCGGTGGGCCATCTCCACGGCATCGATGGTTTCCGTGACCGTGCCGATCTGGTTGAGTTTGATCAGGATGGAGTTGGCCACCTCTTCCTTGATGCCCTTGGCCAGAATCTTGGTATTGGTGACAAAGATATCGTCCCCGACCAGCTGCACCTTGCCCCCCAGTTTCTTGGTGAGCTTCTTCCAGCCCGCCCAGTCGGCCTCGGCCAGTCCGTCTTCGATGGAAACCAGCGGATATTTTTTCACCCACGCCTCATAAAAGGCGATCAGTTCGTCCGCCGATTTATTGGCCTTTTTCTCCGCCGCAAGCACATAGCATTTTTTCTTCGGGTCATACAACTCGCTTGCCGCCACATCCAGGGCGATAAAAATATCCTTGCCCGGCTTGTAACCTGCCTTGACAATGGCCTCCAACAAAAATTCCATGGCCTCCTCGTTGGAGCGCAGATTGGGGGCAAAGCCGCCCTCGTCGCCGACGGCGGTCTGGAGCCCTGCTTTTTTCAGCACACCCTTGAGGCTGTGGAAGGTTTCAACCCCCATGCGCAGAGCCTCGGCAAAAGAACTGGCCCCGGCAGGCATGACCATGAACTCCTGGATATCCACATTGTTGTCGGCGTGCGCTCCGCCGTTTAAGACATTCATCATCGGCACGGGCAGCACCTTGCCGTTCACCCCGCCCAGGTAGGTATAAAGCGGCAACCCAACCTCCTCGGCGGACGCCTTGGCCACCGCCATGGAAACCCCGAGGATGGCGTTGGCGCCAAGATTTTTCTTGTACTCGGTGCCGTCCAGCAGCAGCATGGCCTGATCGACAATCACCTGCTGGGTGGAATCAAGGCCGATGATGCCCGGGCCGATCTTTTCGTTCACATTGGCCACCGCCGTGAGCACCCCCTTGCCGAGATACCGCTTCTTCTTGGTATCGCGAAGCTCCAAGGCCTCGCGGGTGCCGGTGGAAGCGCCGGATGGCACCAAGGCCCGGCCGACTACGCCGGAATCGAGAAATACTTCAACCTCAACAGTGGGGTTGCCCCGTGAATCCAGAACCTCTCTCCCCAAAACACCGATAATCTCTCCCATCTCTTCCTCCAAATCGTATTAAAAAACCAACACAGGATTACCCTGAAGATCAACCGCCTACTGCCCCGGCCATGCTGAAGATGGGCAGGTACATGGCAATGACCAGGCCCCCGATCATGCCGCCCAAAAAGCACATCATTAAAGGTTCAATCGCCGCAGTCAGATTTTCCACAGCCTGATCCACCTCTTCGTCATAAAAATCCGCAATCTTGGTCAGCATGACATCAAGGGCGCCGGTGGCTTCACCGACATTGATCATCTGCACCACCATGCCGGGGAAGACCCCTGTTTCCTCCAGGGGCTCGGCAATGGCCCGCCCTTCGCTGATGCTGTCCGTCACCCTGAAAACCGCCATCTCAATAATCTTGTTCCCGGCGGTCCGGGCCACGACATTGAGGGACTCCAGAATCGGCACCCCGCTTTGCAGCATGGTGCCGAGGGTACGGGTGAACTTGGCCACCGCCACCCTGCGCAACAGAGTGCCGACAATGGGCATGTTCAGCATCATCCGGTCCATCTCGATACGGCCCTTCTCGGTCTTATATATCTTTTTTACCACAAATACCGCGGCAAAGATCGCCCCGATGATGATATGAAAATTCCCCTTGGCAAACTCGCTCATATTAACAACCATCTGGGTCGGTGCGGGCAAAGCCTTTCCAAAATCCGCGAACATCTTCTGGAAAACCGGCACGACAAAAACAAGCATCACCGCCATGACCACAAAGGAGATACAGATACAGATAATGGGATAGGTCATGGCGCCTTTCACCTTCTTTTTGAGCGCCATGTTCTTTTCCATGAAGGATGCAAGCCGGTTCAGGATGGTGTCCAGAATACCGCCAACCTCGCCTGCCTCCACCATATTGCAGTACAGCGTATCAAAGCAGGTGGGGTGTTTTTTCATGGCATCGGCAAAGGTGGTGCCGGTCTCGACATCGTTTCGTATTGCCCGCAGCACCTTTTTGAAGCTTGGGTTTTCCATCTGCTCCCCAAGAATCTCCAGACTCTGCACCAACGGCAGACCCGCATCGATCATGGTGGACAACTGGCGGGTAAAGATAACCACATCCTTGCCGGTGATCTTTGGCTTGAAAAAATCTATATTTTCAAACATGTCCTTGGGGGCTTCTTTCAGCATGGACACCGTTATCCGCATCTTTTTCAGATGCGCCTGCGCCATGGCCTCGCTGGGCATCTCTATCTTGCCCTTGCGCTTTTCCCCATAGGAGTTGACACCCTTCCAGATATAAAACGGCATATCTCTTCCCCTCTCTTTCTGAGATTAAACCAGCATTTCTATCTTATATCGCAAGATTTTTCCAAAAACAATAGATAGATAGCGTTTATTTACTTCTAAAAATATCGCGATCGCGATATTTTCTCGCCAAAAGAGAACCTCTCCGGACAGTACGTCACCGCTTCTTTTTTCTATTGACACAGCAGGCGGGATAATTTAAATAAGCTGATTCTTTACCGAGATGTTGCGCCTGGTTGCGACGACTTACCGGCTACCCAACAAGCAGCACCCAGCAGGGATGGACACGACTCCAGGCATGGGTTTCATACGGAGGATGACAATGGCAAAAGCGGCTCCCAAGGATATGGCCAGCAAATATACCACCGGCCAGTTTCAGCAGATTATCGACAAATGCGAAGGTTGCGAGCGCATGGTTGAGATCGAGACAGCGAAATATTGCTCCACCTACGCCATGCCCGAAGCCAAGTGGCGTCTGGGGCTTTGCAACTTTGCAACCCACGTGAAGCCGGAGATCAGCGTGTCTACAATCAAGGTCAACCCCTTGAAGGCTTCAAAACGTGCCGCCACCAAGGGCAAGAAAAAATAATTCCCTCCCACTGAACGCAAAAAGCCCTTCCGTCTTCGGAAGGGCTTTTTTTTTGAACCAAACACCGAGCAGTTACAATATCGCCTTGGGATACAGGGCGCTCAACAACTTCTCGTCCTCCTTGATCTCCTTGAATCTCTCATAAGCTTCCTGAAAATGGGCAGGCCTCACCTCGCTCCCAGCCACCAGCGCGGCGGCCTGGGCGAGAAGATCCTCCGAGCAGTCATACACCGCCTGAAAAACCTTATCGATCACCACTTGCGGACTCTTCTCGTAGGGAGGCGGCGCCTTGGTGATGGCAATAACCGCCTGCGACACCGTGGGGTCGGCAACACACCGGAAGAGGTCGGGGGCATCATAGATATCCGCGGCGTTCAAGAGTTGCTCAATGGCTCTCCCATTCAATGAATGCAGTAACCCGCGAACCCGCGCAAGATTTCCTTCCCCGTCCGGCGCCATGAACAATTTGATATATGGCGTGATTTCATGGGGAGTCAGAGTGCCCTTCCTAAAGGCGGAATCAAGCCAGCGCAGCTGCATTTCCGGACTTCGGGCCACAAATGGCAGATATTTCTCATACCATTTCCGTTTTTCCATTCTCAGCTTCCCCTGCTTTTATGATCATGCTTCTCCGTCTTCCACATCCCGGGAGAGAACCTGGATTCTCGTCAACGTACCCATAAATATCCGTGGTTGCACCTCCCCTTCCTTACCCTCACCAGCTATCTCCGGCAAGTTATTTCACTTTAACCGCATATTTTCATTGTCTCTCAACCAGCGCCACAAAACCGATCCCATCCTCGCCGAATGGCGACATCTTTCTATTCCTGCCATTCTGCTCCGGGACAAATACCTTGCCCCACGTTGAGCCCGAAACGACACGCCTGCTGTTAACCAATATTTTTTCGACAACCGCACAAATACCATGCTGGCCATCTGATAATGTCGTAGCTTTGAAGGAGCACTTCAACCTACCAGATCAGAGGAGGCCAGCATGGCAAAATCAAGTGTATCAACTCTTCGGCAATTTGTAAGCGGTTTTGAATCACAATCCTTCTG
>JAJZPC010000106.1 GCA_021811385.1 Deltaproteobacteria bacterium
TTGGTGATGCGGCTGAAATGGCTATCCTTGAGCTGGTGAATTATGGTGAAGCAAAAGGTGTGAAAGAGGATAATTAGTTTTTCCGCCTGTTTTTGAAAAGTCAAAGCTGGCTTGAACGTTCTGTTCAAGCCAGCTTTTTTTTTTTGCGGTAAACCTGCCATGGAACAGCCATCTGTTTTTGTTGGAGGAACAGTTTGCTTGCTTATTTTTTGATTGAGATCGCGGGCGGCTGCGGTAAAAAAATATACCATCGTTGGTGTCTGTCGGTTAGTATTACCCCTTGTGTTGGGGCTGATCAAAAGGGCATCAGGGTATGCTGCTGGTAAATGAAAAAAAGGTTCCCTTTCATCCAGGAATGATCCTTGCCGATTTGGTGGGGGCACAGGGTGGTAACACCGATATCTTGCTCGTGAACGGCTACCCGGCCACATTGCAAACCGTGCTTGCCGACGGAGACCACTGCTGGTTGTGGACGCGGGGAAAGGCCCCTTCCGCGGAAGAGATGCGGCATCTGCTCTATGCCCGGCACAGCCCAGGCGTGCAGGCCAGCCTGCAGGAAAAGGTCGTCGGGATCATGGGGTTGGGAGGTCTTGGTTCCTTGGTGGCCATCGCCCTTGCGCGCATGGGTATCGGTTCCCTGCTCCTTGCCGATTATGATGTGGTGGAACCCACCAACCTTAATCGCCAGCAGTATTTTGTTGAACACATTGGTCAGAAGAAAACCGCAGCGCTTCGGGACATCCTGCATCGAGTGAATCCCCATGTTTCCGTGACGACCATTGATAGGCGGTTGACCGAAGACGATATCGGCGTTTTGTTCAAGGATGTTCATGCCCTGGTGGAGTGTTTCGATGACCCGGCCATGAAGGCCGCAGGGTTGCGGGCCGCCCTCCACCATCTCCCAGGTGTTTTTTATGTGTGTGCCTCGGGGCTTGCAGGTTATGGCGCGAACAATGCGATTCAAACCAGGCGGTTGTACCCCGGCGTATATCTTGTCGGCGATGAGGTAAGCGGTGCGGCGCCGGGACAGGGTCTCATGGCGGCCCGGGTAGGGATCGCCGCCCATCACCAGGCAAACCAGGTTGTCCGTCTCCTGTTGGGCGCGGAAAAAGAGGATGGGTAGATGAAGGTTCTCTGTAACGGCAAGGCACAGGAAATAGCGCCTGGGACTCGGGTGGCGGATTGTCTCAGAGAGCTCGGCTTGGAGGCCTCTTCGGTGGTGGTCGAGTGTGACGGGAAGATTTTGACCCGGGAAGAATATGAAAGCCATGAATTGCAGGATAGCTCGGTGCTTGAACTGATACGGTTTGTGGGGGGCGGTTGAGATGTTGACCATTGCGGGGAGAAAATTTCGCTCACGGCTCTTTGGCGGGACAGGAAAGTTCTCCTCTCCGGAGGTCATGAAGGAGGCGCTTGCCGCCTCGGGGTGTGAGATGGTCACCGTGGCCCTGCGCCGCGTCGATCTCAACAACCCGGCCGATGATATCATGAGCGTGCTGGATCGCGACCGCTACCTGTTTCTGCCCAATACTTCCGGGGCGCGGGACGCCGGCGAGGCGATCCGGTTGGCCCGGTTGGCGCGGGCTTCCGGAGGCGGAGAATGGCTCAAGCTTGAGGTAACCCCCGACCCGAGAACCCTGCTCCCGGATCCCATCGAAACCCTGAAGGCCACCGAGGAACTGGTCAGGGAAGGGTTCAAGGTGCTGCCCTACATCAACGCCGATCCGATCCTGGCCCTGCGCCTCCAGGACGCGGGCGCTGTTGCCGTCATGCCCCTTGGCTCGCCCATCGGCACCAATCAGGGGGTGCTGACCCGGTTTCAGATCGAGATCATCATTGCCCAGGCCCAGGTGCCTGTCATCGTTGACGCCGGGCTTGGCGCACCGTCGCACGTGGCCGAGGCCATGGAGATGGGCGCCGATGCGGTGCTGGTCAACACGGCCATTGCCGTGGCCGGTGATCCGGTGCGGATGGCCCGGGCCTTTGCCATGGCGGTGGAGGCGGGACGGATTGCCTACGAAGCAGGCCTTGGCTCGGTAAGTAAGGACGCTGCCCCCTCCTCGCCCGACGATGGGCTTGGGTTCTTGCGGTAGCCATGTTCACGATCCCAGAATTTCCAGCATTGCAGGATGCCATCAACCGCGCCACCGAAGCGGAGGTTTTGCTGGCGCTGCGTTCCGGGAGTCCCGGCCTGAATGGGCTTGCCGCCCTGCTTTCCCCTGCGGCCGAGCCGCATCTTTCCGCCATGGCTACGCGCTCCGCTGCCATTACCAGTCAGCGTTTCGGCCGGACCATCCAGATGTATGCGCCGGTGTATCTCTCGAGTTTCTGCACCAATCGCTGCGCCTATTGCGGTTTTTCAGCGGGCAATGCCATTGACAGACGGGTCTTGACCTTTGTCGAGGCGGAAAGCGAGGCCATGATCTTGCACCAGCGCGGATTCAACCATCTTCTTCTCGTTTCCGGGGAGGCGCCGGCCAAGGTTGGCGTGGATTATCTCGAAGAATTGGCCCTGCGGCTGCGCGGCCGTTTTGCCGCCTTGTCCATCGAGGTGCAGCCCCTGGCCACCGAGGAATATGCCCGGCTTTTCCGGGCCGGCATTACCTCCGTGGCTGTGTATCAGGAAACCTATGACCGGGACATATACAAGCAGGTGCATCTGGCCGGGCGCAAGGCTGATTTTGATTATAGGCTGGAAACTCCGGCCAGGGCTGCGGCCGCCGGCATGCGGGAGGTAGGGATCGGCGCCCTCTTGGGTCTTGCGGATTGGCGGGCGGAAGGGATTGCCCTGGGCCTCCATCTTGCTTGGTTGAGGAAGCATTACTGGCGAACCGGGCTGACGGTTTCCTTTCCGCGCATGCGTCCGGCGCAAGGGGAATTCAAGCCGTTGGCTCCGGTGAGCGAGAGAAATCTCAGCCAGATGATCTTTGCCCTGCGGATTTTCGATCCGGATGTCGGGTTGTATCTCTCGACCAGGGAGAAGGCCCGGTACCGCGACGGCATGATCGGCCTCGGTCCGACCCGTTATTCGGCTGGCTCCTGCACCGCGCCGGGCGGATACGGCTTGGCAGACGCTGGGGGAGAGCAGTTCGAGGTTGGCGATAACCGCAGCCTCGCCGAGGTGAGCGTTGCCATCCAGCAGAAGGGTTTTGATCCGGTTCGCAAGGATTGGGATGCGGTTTTTCAAACAAAGGGAGACAGGCAGCAAGCTGCCTGAACGATAAATATATGGTTAGGTGTCATGAGCCAAGGCCGTCCATTCATTCCGAGAGATAAGCCCAAATTCTGGATTATTGCTATTATCGCCGGGCTCTTCGGATTAGGCTTTGGCTTGCTCATGATTGGCGCAGTTTTGTTGGCTCTCCCTCTTTTGAAGGGGTTCTTTATTGGATGTTTTTTAGCCTCTTTGGCCACGTTTTTTGTTTCGTCATTTGGGCTCGTTTTTGGCGTGCTTGCCGGGCGCTATCGCGGCTTGACCGAAAAGCCGTGGCGTGAACAAGTGTGGTAGTAATGTTGCCTGCCAGTTCATTCAAGTCGAAGATGCTTCACAGGACGGCTTGAATTTAAGCGTTTTGATGATGTTAACTACAAGTACGGAGGGGTGAACCCAATGGCAGATCTGAAGAAAATGTACACCACCATTCTTGGTGACCACTTTCCCATGGAGATGAAAATCACCTTTGGCGATCAGGAGCTGGTCTACCGGAAGAAGACCTGGAAGATCGTGGCCGAGGATGGCAGCGTTGATGAGCGTGGGGTGCGTTACGGCGAGAACCCGGATCAGGAGGCGGCTCTCTACGAGCTGACCAACGGCAATCTGGTGCTGGGCGACTGCCGGTTCATCGAGCCGGGCAAGGGGCTGGTCAGCGGGATCAATGTTGAAGACATGCTCCAGGTGGGCAAGCATCCCGGCAAGATCAACCTCACCGACATCGACAACGGCCTGAACATCATCAAGTATCTCATGGATCGTCCGGCTGCGGTGATCCTCAAGCACAACAATCCCTGCGGCGCGGCCTGCGGGGAAACCCTGGCCCGTGCCTATGACCGGGCCAACCGGGCGGACCGCATCGCCGCCTTCGGCGGGGCCGTGATTCTCAACCGGCCCTGCGACAAGGAAACCGCCGAGCTCTTGAGCAAGAACTATCTGGAAGTGGTCTGCGCCCCGGAGTTCGAGGCGGGAACCCTGGAGATCCTCGCGGCCCGCAAGAATCTGCGGGTGGTACGGATCAGCCGCATCGACCGGCTCGCCGACTATGAAAAATACCGCTATGTGGATTTCAAGAGCCTGATCGATGGGGGGCTCATTGTCCAGCAGTCGGCGGTGAACTCCATCCGTTCCGTGGCCGACCTCAAACCCGCGGTCTGCATCGCAAAGGGGCAGGAGTACAAGGTGGAGCGCGAGCCCACCCAGCGGGAGATCGATGACATGATCTTCGGCTGGGCCGTGGAGCACGGGGTGACCTCCAACTCGGTCATCTATGTGAAGGACGGCTGCACGGTGGGCATCGGTACCGGCGAGCAGGACCGGGTCGGCGTGGCCGACATCGCGGTGTACAAGGCCTATACCAAGTATGCCGACATGCTCTGCTTCGACACCTTCGGCCTGCCCTATGCGGATATGGTGCTGGAGATCGAACAGGGCAAGCGGAACAAGGCGGATCAGGAAAAGATCGACGCCCAGACCAAGGCGGACAAGGCCGGGCTGCCCGGCTCGGTGATGATCTCCGACGCCTTTTTCCCCTACCGCGACGGCGCCGATGTCGGCATCCGCCAGGGAGTTTCCGCCATTCTTCAGGCGGGCGGCTCCATGCGGGATTTCGAGACCATCCAGGCGTGTAACGAGGCCAAGCCGCAGGTGGCCATGAAGTTCACGGGGCAACGTTCCTTCAAGCATTAAGAAGCAACAGGATATGAAAAAAGCCCGACTTGAAAGGTCGGGCTTTTTTGTAGCCATTTCAGCTCGTCTTTTCTCAATGTTTATAAGTTATTCTAGAAGGTTACAGAAATACATTGAGCGGATTAAAACGTCTCGATATTTGATGAGTTTTTCAACAGCCTGCTAGTCTTTAATGCGATGTAGAAACCCTTGCCCTAAGGGCAAGGTGCAGGTTCAGAGGCTATGCCCTCTGAACAACTCAGTGGTACTCCTAGACGAGGTTGTCCCCACAACTTCAAAACTAGGAGTAGCCAATGAGTCGATTTAGAAAGCTATCACAAACAATCTGGCATTGCCAATATCATCTTGTCTGGGGACCAAAATACAGGTTTCGGATACTGACAGGCGAGATTGGCGAAGAAGTGTCAAGATGCATCCGGGTGTTTTCAGAACGAGCGGAAGATGAAGGCACGGCCTGCAAACCAAGAGCGCGCATGCAGAATGCCTCAGCTCACATGGTTCCGCTTCTCGTCAACAATCCTGCCATCGCTGAAGGTGAAAATCCGGTCAAAGCCTTCCACCATCCGCTGGTCGTGGGTGACCACCATAATGGCGGAGTTGTTCTCCACCGCCAGCTTCTTGAGCAGGGCCATGACGTGCCTGCCGTTTTCCGTGTCCAGCGCGGCGGTGGGCTCGTCGGCCAGAATCACCCTGGGCCGGTTGGCCAAGGCCCTGGCAATGGCGGTGCGCTGCGACTCACCGCCGGAGAGCAGGGCCGGATACTGATCAAGGCGGTGCCCAAGGCCGAGGCTTTCAAGCAAGGCAACGCTCCGTTGCCGCGCTTCCTTGGCGCCAATGCCGTTGTTTTCCAGGGCGATCATCACGTTCTCCACGGCGGTGAGGAAGGGGATCAGGTTGTGAGACTGGAAGATAAACCCCAGTTTTTCCCGC
>JAJZPC010000027.1 GCA_021811385.1 Deltaproteobacteria bacterium
GGGGATCAATGGCAGCCTTGCCCTGGTCGTCGATCTTGGGAATCCGCCAGGGGCAGACCCGGACACAGGTGAGGCAGGAGACGCAGAGATCGCGTTCCACCCAGGCGGCCTTGCCCTTGTCGAGCAGATCCTGGGAGGTGATGTAGCCTGCCTTCATGGCCAGCTGGCGCAGGGCGACCATGATCTCGGCGAACCGGACGTCCTGGGGGCAGACAAAGATGCAGCTGCGGCACCGGGAGCAGAACCAGAGCAGATCGGATTTGAGCAGCGCGTCTTTCAGCCCCATGCGGATCATGTGGATGATCTTCCGGGGGTCGAAGTCGGGGATTGCCTGACTTACCGGGCAGATACCGCTACAGGCGCCGCAGGAAAAACAGCGGTTTAAGAATTCGCCTCCCGGAATCGCCGTTACCTCGGCGCTGAAGGCCGAATTGATATCCTTGCTGGAGATTGCCATAACAAAGCCTCATCGTAAGATATGAAACCCGGCAATGGGCGCCGGGTAATTTTTTCTCTCCAATTGGTCCGGATTATAACCCATCGAACCAAAAAAGCGTCGCGTACTGTAGCATAAAAAATAACCCCGCCCAATAGGTATATCTACCGGAATAAGCGGTTTTTCGGGGGTCGCCTCGGCTTTCATCGTCATCCGTGATGTGTTCGTAAAAAAAGCAGGATTTGCCCCAAGCAGGTGCTTCGACAAGCTCAGCACGAGCGGAAGATCAATGCATTTTAAGATAATGACCGTTCACCCTGAGCCTGTCGAAGGGGTTTCTTTCCCTACACCAAAAACCGAAACTCCCCCTTGCCCAGCAAATCCTGAAGATGGAGCACGCCTGCCAGCCTGCCGCTGTGATCGGTCACGGCGAGAAAGGTGATTTCGTGGCGTTGCATGATGCTGAGGGCGTCGGCGGCGAGAAGTTCCGTGGTAATGGTTTTGGGCTTGGCGGTCATGGCCTCGGCCAGGGGAAGTCCACTCAGGCTGCCGCCTTTCTGGCTCAGCAAACGGCGAAGATCGCCATCGGTGAGGATGCCGATGATTTCTTCTTCCTGCATGATCAGGACCGCGCCAAGGTTCTTGGCGTTCAGCTCGGCAACGGCCTCCGGCAGGGTGGCGGTTTGGGAAACCTTGGGAATCGCCGCGCCGGTAAGCATCACCTCGGCGACATTGACCTTGAGGCGTTCGCCAAGGCTGCCGGCCGGGTGGTTGCGCCTAAAATCGCTTTCCTTGAACTGCTTGAGGTTCAGCAGGACCACGGCCAGGGCGTCGCCCATGGCCAGGGCGGCGGTGGTGCTGGCCGTGGGCGCCAGTCCCAGCGGGCAGGCCTCCTGCGGCACCGCGACCTTGAGCACCGCGTCCGCGCTTCTGGCCAGACTGGAGGCCGGGTTGCCGGTCATGGCGATGATCCGGGCCCCGCGTTTCTTGAGGTTGGGGAGCAGGAGGGAGAGCTCCGCGGTTTCGCCGCTGTAGGAGATGGCCAGGATGACGTCCTGGGGATCAACCATGCCGAGGTCGCCGTGCATGGCTTCCACCGGGTGCATGAACAGGGCCGGGGTGCCGGTGCTGTTCATGGTGGCGGCGATCTTCTGGCCGATGATCCCGGATTTGCCGATGCCGGTGATCACCACCCGGGCCGGGCATTCCATGATCATGGCCACGGCCTTTTCAAAATCGGCGTCGATCTGGTCGAGCAGGGCGATGATGCCGTCCGCTTCGATCCTGAGGACTTCCTTTGCCTGTTCAATGCTCATGGGCTGGGGATTCCTATTTTTTGCCCGTGGACTGGCAGGCATTTTTGGGGCCGAGAACCAGTTTGGAAAAGGTCTTGTCCGGTTCCACCGGGTAATTCCCGTCAAAGCAGGCTTTGCAGTACTCCTCCGGCGGGCCGCCGCACGCCTCCAGCAACCCCTCGAGGCTGAGGTAATACAGGGAGTCAAGGCCCAGGTAATCGCGGATTTCATCAACGGTTTTCTTGTTGGCGATGAGCTCGCCGCCCGAGGGGAAATCGATCCCGTAGTAGCAGGGATTGCGGGTGGGCGGGCAGCTGATCAGCATGTGGATCTCTTTGACCCCGGCCTCGCGCAGGGATTTGACCCTGGAACGGCCGGTGGTGCCCCGGATGATGGAGTCGTCCAGGATGATGACCCGCTTGTCTTTGAGAAAGGAGCGGATGGGGTTCAGCTTGACCCGCACCGAGAAGTCGCGCATGGACTGGGTGGGCTGGATAAAGGTGCGGCCCACGTAATGGTTGCGGATCACCCCCATTTCCAGCGGGATGCCCGAGGCCTGGGAAAAGCCGATGGCCGCGTAGTTGCCGGAGTCGGGAAAGGGCATGACGAAATCCGCGTCGATCTTGCATTCCCGGGCCAGGATCTCGCCCATGCGCTTGCGGCTCAGGTAGACGTTCCTGCCGAAGATGTCGCTGTCCGGCCGGGCAAAATAGACCTGCTCGAAGATGCAGAGGCTGCGGCGCTGGCTGGTGTCGAGGTGGAGGGAGCGCTGACCGTCGCGGTCGATGATCAGAATCTCGCCGGGCTCGATGTCGCGGACATACTGGGCCTCGACCAGGTCGAGGGCGCAGGTTTCCGAGGCGACGATGAAGCCGCCGTTGTTGAGTTTACCCAGGCACAGCGGCCTGAAGCCGCCGGGGTCGCGCACGGCGATGAGCTTGTCCTCGGTCATGAGCAGGATGGAGTAGGCGCCCTTGATGCTCTCGAAGGTATCGACGAGCGCCTTGTCAAGGCCAAGATGGGAGCAGCGGGCGAGCAGATGGACCACCACCTCGCTGTCCATGGTGGACTGGAAGATGGAGCCCTTTTTTTCCAGCTCGTTGCGCAGGGAGCGGATATTGACCAGATTGCCGTTGTGGGCCACGGCCACGGTGCACCCCTGGTGGGTGGCGGTGAACGGCTGGGCGTTGATGATGTTGGAGGCGCCGGTGGTCGAGTAGCGGACATGGCCCACGGTGAGGTGGCCTTTCAGCCCCTGCAGGATGGCCTCGCTGAAGACCTCGTGCACCAAGCCCATGCCCTTGTGCAGGGAGACCTGGCTGCCGTCGCTGGCCACGATGCCCGCGCTCTCCTGGCCGCGATGCTGGAGGGCATAGAGGCCGAAGTAGGTGAGCTTGGCCGCGTCCTCATGGCCGAAAATTCCACAAACGCCGCATTCGTCCTTGGGGCGTGATGCGTCTGAGTATGTCATGGCATTTTCCCTTATGCTGTGCTGGTCGATCATCCGAAAAAAAAGAAGAAATATACATCCTAATTATATGGATGGGAAATATTTTTTTGGTGCGACTATTTTTGGCTTTCCCCGGCGTGATCCAACCCTCGAAAAAAATTGAGCCAGGAGGAGGTGTTGTTGAGCGCCCAGTTGCGCGGGGGCACAAAGCCGTGCCGCATGGATTCGGCCAGGCCTTGCGGGGCAAGGCGTTCGTAGACCCGCACATAGAGGCAGCGTTTTTTGCCGGGATACACCTCGCACCAGCCGTCGCGGCTGCCGCCGCAGGGGCCGTTCAGCAGATATTTGGCGCAGCCGGATTGCGGGCAGACAAAGGCGAGGTCGCCCAGGGTGCAATCCCCGCAGTTCTGGCAGCCGAAAAGAAGAAACTTGGTCACATGCTCCAGGTGGGTGAGTCCGTTGTCCAGCCTGGTGCCTTCCAGGGCAAGGCAGATTTTTTTGCATGCCGGGTAGAGGGGCGCTTCCTTGGTGAAGGCCAGGTTGTGGACGAGCCGGGCCATGCGGTAGTTGATCTGCAATCCTGCCCGCCCCTTGTCGCGGGGCGCGGGTTCACTGGTGTTGAGGCCGGTTTTTTCATCCTTTTTGTAGAGATAAAAACCGTCCTGGTGCCAGTAATCCATCTCCGCCACCAGTTCCTGCCAGTTCCCGGCAAGGGAGTCGGCGGTGGTGAGGAGAAAATCGATGTTTTCATGGGTGAGGCCAGGGCCGCCGAGATGGGCGCCCGCATAGCCCAATCCCTTGAGGATGGCCAGCAGCTTCGCGCCCCGCAGCAGCCGGGCCTGTTTGCCCTTGTCCGGGCTTGCCGCCTCGCGGCGGATTTCATCGTACAGCGCGTCGGTGATGACGCAGCCGGGGATTTTCCCGGTGTGCATCAGGGTTGCCACCGTAAGGTTGGGGATAAAGACATTGCCCAGCATCGGCAGGTTCAGCCCGGTTTGGCGGACATACTGGATGGCCTCGTGGAATTTGCGGGCGTCGTAGCCGACCTGGGTGATGATATAGTCTGCGCCCCTCTCGGCTTTGCGGTGGAGCTTGGCGTACTGCATCAGCAGCTCCGGTTCCAGCCGTTTGAAGGGAGAGAGGGCCACGCCCATGAGAAACGAGGTGGGCCGGATGGCGCCTTTTCCCCGGTCCGGGCCGTAGTTGCCTTTGTTCATCCGGGAGATGAGGTCCAGAACATGCACCGAGCCGAGGTCGAAGACCGGTTTTGGGCAGCCCTGGTAGCCTTCCTGGGGGTAATCGCCGGTGATCACCAGCAGGTCGCGGATGCCCAAGCGGTCCCAAGCAAAGAGCAGGCTCTCCATCTGGTTGCGGTTCTTGTCCTTGCTGGAAAAATGGACAATGACGTCAAGGCCCATTTTTTGGATCTCGCGGCCCAGAACCTCGGGAGAGAGGGCGGCCTGGCCCCCGGCGTTTTCGGTGATGCTCACCGCCTGGATGCGCGGGTCGCGGGCCAGCTTTTCGGCCAGTTCCAGGGTGCGGTCGTGTTCCCGGCTGTGCCCGCCCCGGCTGGGCACCAGTTCGAGGGTGACGGTGAATTGTTCCGGGTTGCGGAGCGATTGCCGGAAGGGGGATTTGTTTTCAGCCAGCATGGGCAGTATCCGGGGTGTGGGTTAATGATTTTTTTCTTGCTCATCCGGGGAATGCAAGTAACCATAACCATTATTTCGGGAAAAGGAAACAACCGGGCTGGCAGCTGAGAGCAGATGACTGAGGGCTAAAAAATGGGAAAAGAGACGTTCTGGCGCCAGGCCGCCCGGGTCTTTGACGAGCGGGCCGGGGAGTATGACGCCTGGTTTGAGGAGAGCCTGCTCTTTGCCATTGAGCGCGCCGCCCTGCAAGAGCTGGTTACGCCCCTTGTGAGCCCGAAGCTTGAGATCGGCGTGGGTCCGGGCCGTTTTGCCGAGGCCCTGGGCGTGGAGTTCGGACTCGACCCGGCCCTGTCTCCGCTCAGGTTTGCCAAAAAACGTGGCGTGCAGGTGTGTCAGGCGGTGGGGGAGGCTCTGCCCCATGCCGACCAGAGCATGCGAACGGTGCTGCTGCTTTTCACCTATTGTTTTCTCGCCGATCCCATCCCGGTGCTGCGGGAATGCCGAAGGGTGCTCAAGCCCGGCGGGCATCTGGTGCTGGGGCTCATTGTGGCCGACAGCCCTTGGGGCCGAATGCTCCGGCAAAAAAAAGAGGCAGGCCATCCCTTCTACCAACAGGCCCGGTTCTATGAGCCGGCAGAGGTGGAGCAATGTCTGGCCGGGTGCGGTTTTGTCGTGGAGGAGAGACGCTCCGGCCTGGCGCAGCCGCCGGAAGCGTTGCGGGAGATGGAGCACTCCCGGGAGGGGGTGGTCAGTCAGGCGGGTTTTGCGATTCTGGTCGCCGGGGTGGCTCGGTGAGCCAGTTTTTCCGCTCCCGCAGGAACTCGACGGCGAGAAAGGCCGCGCCGCCCGCGATGATGCCCGCCACGGTGATCGCCGCCAGCCAGCCGGAGGAGTTTTTTCGCCGCCGCAGCTTCACCGGGGGAAGATCGCGGCTGCAATAACGGCAGACCAGGGCCTGGCCATGGATCTCTTCCTTGCAGAATGGGCAGATTCGTGTGTGCATGGTGATAACCATATAGCGACTGCTTATCGGTTGTCAAGCAGGAGGTGCGGCTCTTTTTGCGCTTTTTGCCTCCTTGCTCTCGGGGGAAGCCGGGAGCGGACAAGATTTTCCTTGTCAGTACCCGGTTCCCTTTGTAAGATGAACCAATTATACTCTGAATACAATTATCCCTATGAAATAAAAGGAGAAAATTATGGCGAGCGATAAGGTTATCCAGGTTTCCGACGGCGATTTCGGCGCAAAGGCCCTGCAGTCCGAGGTGCCCTTTCTTTTGGATTTTTGGGCGCCCTGGTGTGGACCCTGCAAGGCGATCGGCCCGGTCATCGACGAGCTGGCCGCCGAGTTTGAAGGCAAGCTCAAGGTTGGGAAGATGAATGTCGATGACAACCCCGTCACCCCCGGAAAATACGGGATTCGGGCCATTCCCACCCTGATTCTCTTCAAGGGCGGGGAGGTTGCCGATCAGGTGACCGGCGCGGTGGGCAAGCAGCAGCTCAAGGCGATGATCGAAAAGGCTCTGTAAACTCGATGTGGCAGGTGATGGCTTCCGGGCCCGGTTCGTATGCGCCGGGCCTTTTCTCTTTTGGCTGAAATGAATGGGCGGGACATGATTTTTTTACAACGGAATCGTCGGCTTTTTCGGACCTGTGTCCTGGCTCTTGTCTTGCTGACCGCCGCCACCGGGCTCAGCGGCTGCGCCACCCTTGACACCATGCTGGACTGGGTGGGTTTTGGGTCCGGGGGAGGGCCGGAAACCCCGGAAGCCCTGGCCATGGAGGGGATGAACGACTTCAATCGCGGGAAATACAGCGCGGCCTTGAAGCGTTTTGTCGAGATCAAGGACAGGTTTCCCTTCAGCGAGGTGGCGCTTCTGGCCGAGTTGAAGGCGGCTGATTCCAATTATTACATGGATAAGTTCAGCGAGGCCAAGACTCTGTATGAAGAGTTCGAGGCCAACCATCCGACCAACGAGGCTGTTCCCTATGTCCTGTTCCAGATCAGCATGTGCTATTATTCGCAGATCGGCACCCATGACCGGGATCCCGGCAATGCCCAGAATGCGGTGCAGGCCTTTGAACGCTTGAACCGCTCCTATCCCCAATCGCCCTATTTTGTCGAGGCCTCGGCCAGGGCTCAGGCTGCCCGCGATTTTCTGGCTCAGCACGAGTTTTCCGTGGCCACCTTCTATGTGCGCATCGATGAAGATACGCAGGCCCAGGGGCGGCTTGAATACCTGCTTGCCACCTATCCCAAGTCCAGCGTCGAGCCCCAAGCCACGGAGCTGTTGGCCCAGCTGAAGTCGGGTCAGGGTGTCGAGAAAACCTGGCGGAGGTTCGTGCCCACCATCTCCCTGCCGGACTGGCAGTCCTTCACCTCCGCCTTCGGCATCATGCCCGGCGGCAGCGGCAGCGGCGGGGCGGCCAAGGAGTAAGCCCCCAGAGGCGGTTCCGGTTTATTCCGATGGGCCTTCCCGTTTTGCGGGTAAGGCCCATTGTCATTTGTTCTTCTCTTTTGTCTTCCTGAACTTCTTGTCGTAGCGTTCCTGCTCGCTGTAGATGCAGCCGCAGTAAGGCTGCCGGTAGAGTCCCATCTCAAGGCTGGCGTCGATCCCCTCCTGCCAGCCGACCCGGAAATCCTCGTACAGAAAGGGTACCCCGAATCGGGCCCCCAGCTCTTCGCCCAGCTGCCGGATGGTCTCGTGGCGCTGGTAGCGGCTGTACAGCAGGGTGGTGCTGAAGGCCTCCGCCCCGAGCTCCCTCGCCTTTCTCGCCGTTGCCTCTAGGCGCATCCGGTAGCAGAGCGGGCAGCGCTCTTCCTCGTGGAACACGACCTGGCGCAGGTATTCCTTGAGGCCGTATTCCCGTTCGTACTCCACGGGCAGGGAGGTCCGACGCGCCAGATCCTCCAGGGTGGCGAGCCGCTGCTTGAACTCCCGAAAGGGATGGATGTTGGGGTTGTGGAAATAGCCTTGCACGGTCAGCCCCTGTTCCCGCAGGGTGGTGAGGGGAAAGATGGTGCAAGGGCCGCAGCAGAGGTGCAGGAGAACGGTCATGGCGCACCCTAGGGCTTGGCGAGCTTGAACTGGCGGGGGTTGATGTTGAGCTTGGCGATCTTGTAGTTGATGATCCTGAGGCTGGTGTCCAGCAGCTGGGCAGCCTTGGTCTGGTTGCCCTGGCATTTTTTCAGGCTGTCGATGATCAGTTCCCGCTCGAAATTCTCCACCGCCCCGGTGAAGGAAACCGGGTTGCTGCGCTCGCTCACCGAGTCGGAGGTTTGCAGCGACGGGGGCAGGTGATAGCTCTTGATCGAATCCTCGTCGCAGATCAGGACCGCCCGTTCGATGCAGTTCTGCAGCTCCCGGACATTGCCCGGCCAGTGGTACTGGACCAGGAGGTCGATGGCCGGGGTGGAGATGCGGCGGATCTGCTTACCGTTTTCCTCGTTGTACTTCTGGAGGAAGAAGTCGGCCAGCAGCATGATGTCGGTTCTCCGTTCCCGCAGGGGGGGCAGGTAGATGGGGAAGACGTTGAGCCGGTAGTAGAGATCCTCCCGGAAGGAGCCGTCCTCCACGGCCTTTTCCAGATCCTTGTTGGTGGCGGTGATCAGCCGGACGTTGCAGCGGATGGGGGCGATGCCGCCCAAGCGCTGGAATTCTCGGTCCTGCACCACGTTGAGCAGTTTCACCTGCACGGCCTGGCTCAGCTCGCCGATTTCGTCGAGAAACAGGGTGCCGCCCTCGGCCTGCTCGAAGCGGCCCTTCTTGGCGGTTTGCGCCCCGGTGAAGGCGCCCTTTTCGTGGCCGAACAGCTCGGACTCCAGCAGGGTTTCCGGTAGGGCCGAGCAGTTGACCGCCACGAAGGGCGCCTTGGCCCGTTTGCTGTTGTGGTGGATGGCCTTGGCCACCATGGTCTTGCCGGTGCCCGATTCGCCGCGCAGCAGGATGGTGGCGTTGGAATCCGCCACCCGGTGGATCATCTCGAACACCTCCTGCATCCGGTTCGAATTGCTGACGATGCTGGCCACCCGGTATTTTTCCGAAAGCTCCCTGCGCAGCTGGGTATTTTCCTGCTCCAGCCGTTCCCGTTCCTGGTTCACCGCCTGGATGCGGACTACGGTTTGGGCGATGAGGCCCGAGAGCACGGTGAGGAACTGGAGATCCTGTTCAAAGTCCAATCCTTCATGGTAGCCGCGGTCCACGCTCAGGGCGCCGATGGTCTTGGCCCCGTGCTTGATGGGCACGCAGAGAAAGGAGAGGGCCTCCTGGTTTTTCTCGGCCCTGGCCCTGGTCTTGTTCAGAAAAAGCGGCTCCTGGCTGATCTGGGGCACCACGATGGGGGAGCCGCTGGCCACCACCCTGCCGGTGATGCCTTCGCCGAATTTATAGATTCCGCGCTTCCGGGCTTCCGCGGTCATGCCGGGGGCCACCTCGGTTTCGATCTGGCCGGTGATGGGGTTGGCGATGGTCACCGCCCCGTTTCCCAGGCTGGTGCGGGCGGCCAGTACGGTGAGGCTTTCTTCCAAGCATTTGCGCAGGTCGTCCGATGAGGCCAGGGCCCGGGTTATTTCGTACAGGGTGGCCAGATCGATGGGTTCGCGGTTGTTTTCAGGCATGGCTTCTCCGGGCTCTTTCTTACGGTTTGGTATGCGTAGTTTTGTAAAACGGAGGGCATTGTAACAAATTTGTCTGAAATTGCATCTGAAAACGTGCGGGATGGGGAGGTGTTCAAGATTCTTGCCGCAAACTGCGGGCAAGGCAACCAGACCAGATTGCGTAGCCGAGGTCGCTGAGGTGCACGCCGTCTCCGGTGAAGCAGGAATCGATGGTCGGCGCGTCTGTGTGGAAAGCCGAGAACAGATCCAGAAAGGAGGTTTTTTTCTTGCGGCTGAGCTGGAGCAACCCTTGGTTTACCCGGGCAACGGCCGATGGGGCGAGATGGGAGGCCCGGATGGGCGGCAGGGAGGTGACGGTGATTCGTGCCGGGGGGGGGACAGTGCCGAGGGTATCGAGGATTCTCTCGTAGTCCGGCAGAAAAGCATACTCTTCCCTGAGCAGATTGTTGGCGCCGATCATGATGCATACCCGGTCCGGATCGGGGCAGCGGCGCAGATGGCGGGGAAGATCGGCGAGCAGGCCGGCCACGGTTTCCCCGGCTATTCCGGCGTTGAATACCGCATGGCCTGGAAAGCGGTTCTGCCAGTTGCAGAATTCAACGAGGGAATCGCCAAGGAACAAAAGACGCATGGCGGTTGCTTCAGCAGGGTTTGGAGACAAAGACCGTGGCGGCCAGATCCGCCACGGTGACCGAGGCGGCGCGCATCGGCTGCCCCTGGGTTTCGCCGACGATATCCTTCGGGGATGCGGCGGAGGTGTCGATCAGTCTGTGCCAGAGCCGGCCCTTGGGCGGCGCCGGGATGATGAAGTCGGCAGGGGTGTGGCCGCCATTGAGCATGACGAAAAAATCATCGTCGCGCCGCACCCCGGCGATGGTGCCATGCAGGACAAAGGCCAGGGTCTTGCAGGATGGAGACCAGTCCGTTCTTCCCGGCGTGGTGGACTGCCATTCGATCTCCGGCCCCCCCTCGGCGGGAAAGAAATCGGTGCGGTGGAAGACCGGGTGATTTTTCCGTAACCCGATGAGCTGGGTAAAAAAGCGCAGCAGGCCGTGGTTTTTTTTCGCCAGCTCCCAATCGAGCCAGCTTATCTCGTTGTCCTGGCAGTAGGCGTTGTTGTTGCCCTGCTGGGTCCGGCCGAATTCATCGCCTGCCACCAGCATGGGCACGCCCTGGGAAAGCATGAGGATGGTGGCGAAGGTTTTGATCCGCCGCCTGCGCAGCCCTTCGATGATTTTGTTGTCCGTTACCCCTTCGCTGCCGCTGTTCCAGCTGAGATTGTCGTTGCTGCCGTCCCGGTTGTCTTCGCCGTTGGCCAGGTTGTGCTTGGTGTTGTAGCTCACCTGATCGTAGAGGGTGAAGCCGTCGTGGCTGGTGATGAAGTTGATGGAGTTGTGCGGCCTGCGGCCGTCGTCCTGGTAGAGATCGGCGCTGCCCGCGATGCGGGTGGCGAGCGGCGCTACCATGCCGTCGTGTCCGCAGAGGAAGCGGCGGACGTCATCGCGAAACTTGCCGTTCCATTCGGCCCAGCGCCGGTTGGTGGAAAAGCTCCCCACCTGATAGAGGCCCGCGGCATCCCAGGCCTCGGCGATGATCTTGGTGTCGGCGAGGATCGGGTCTTCGGCGATCTTTTCCACCATGGGCGGGTTACTCAGCACGTTGCCCTGCTGGTCGCGGCCCAGGACGCTGGCCAGATCGAAACGGAAGCCGTCCACATGCATCTCGATCACCCAGTAGCGCAGGCAGTCCATGATCAGATGCCGGACCAGGGGATGGTTGCAGTTCACCGTGTTGCCGCAGCCGGAGAAGTTGAGATACTCCCTGCTCCGCGGGTCCAGCAGGTAATAGATGACGTTGTCCAGCCCCCGGAAGCTGATCACCGGCCCGTTGCCGCCGCCTTCCGCCGTATGGTTGAAGACCACGTCGAGAATCACCTCGATCCCGGCCTTATGCAACGCCTTGACCATCTCCTTGAACTCCCGGACCTGATTGCCGTTGCGGCCGTTGACCGCGTAGGCGGCCTTGGGCGCGAAAAAGGAGATGGGGCTGTAGCCCCAGAAATTCTTCAGCCTCTCCCCGGTGAAGGGGTTGGAGTTGGTGATCTCGTGTTCGTTGAATTCGGTGACCGGCAGGAGTTCCACCGCGGTGATGCCCAGTTTCTTGAGGTAGGGAATCTTTTCCACCACCCCCTGGTAGGTGCCGGGATGGGGGACGCCGGAACTTGCATCACGGGTAAAGCCCCGGACATGGAGTTCGTAGATGATGCTCTTTTCCAGGGGGATATTGAGGGGCCGGTCCCCTTCCCAGTCAAAGTCGTTGCCGATGATGCAGCAGCGTCGCTGGAAGGTGCTCAAGGGACCGCAGAGGCCGGTGCGGCAATAGGGCACGCCCCACTCGGAGCCTCCGGTCAGGGCCTTGGCGTAGGGATCGATCAGCAGTTTTTTTGGGGAAAAGAAATGCCCCGCTCCCTTTGGGTCGTAAGGGCCGGACATGCGATAGCCGTAGCGGAGGTTGATGTCCAGGTCGTGGAGCAGGATATGCCAGATGTTGCCGGTCCGGTTGATCTTCGGGTCAAGGGGGATCTCGGCGCAGGGATCTTCCTGCCCGGATTTGAAAAGCACCAGGGTTACGGTTGTCGCATGCCGGGAGAACACGGCGAAATTCACGCCTCCCGGCTTCAGGAATGCGCCCATGGGCAGCGGGTATCCGGCGCCTGTGGTGAATTTTTCTTTGCTCATGGAATATTTCCCCTTGCGTGGAACGGAAACCGGAACTATCATTGGTAATAATTACTAATTAAAAAAGCGCTTGTTTCATTATATCGTTTCCATACAGAGGATGACAATAAAACTGAGGAGGTGCGCCATGGGATTATCTGAAAAGTTGGGTATGGGTGGTCAGCCTGTGTCGATCGACTGGGATCTCACTCCTTCGGACACCTTTGCCATGTTCGAGAGCTGGGGCGGCAAGGGCAAGGAGCGGATTCGCAACAATTCGGAGCTCCATTATTATTTTTATATCGATAACTGGAATTCGCCCGCCAGGCTCTGCCTGATGGAACGCGGCGTCAAGCACGCCAAGATTCTGGCCCACATCGACTGCCCGCAGGAGATGCTGAAAAAATGCGTGGCCCGGCAGGGCAAGGACATGCGCGACCAGAGCTACGCCATTGACGAGGGGATCAAGCAATGGCTGCTGGAGAAAATCATCGAGAGCGAGGATTCCTCCCGGATCGTGCTGGTGGACAACTCCGTGCCCAAGGAGGAGTTGGAGACCGGGTTGCCGAGGAAGGGCGACCCCTTGCCGTCCGTGGACACGGTTCGTCTCCGGGCTGCCGGAGGGGTGGTAACCGAAAAGGAGGCTGCAACCCTTGCGGCCCGGCTTGGCTGTTATGACGGCCAGCACAATCCCCAGGGCAATTTCCGCAATGTCCTGGTGGACAACGGCGACGGGCTCACCGTTACCGACCACGTCACCGGGATCATGTGGCAGCGCGGCGGCTGCGACCTCACCACCATCCGCAATGCGCAGAAATATGTGGAGGAGCTCAATCTCCGGAATTTTGCCGGATTTTCCGACTGGCGGCTGCCCACCATGGAAGAAGCCTTTTCCCTTCTGGAGCCGCGGGTGAATGCGAAGGGCGTCCATCTCCATCCCTGTTTTTCCAAGGAGCAGCCCTTTATTTTTCTCGCCGACCAGCGCAAGCCCGGCGGGTATTGGTTTGTGGATTTCAAGCATGGGACAACGTTTTGGGCCTCGGCCACCATCCCCGGCGGGTTCGGCAGGGTGTGCCGCACCATGTGATCCGGTAACAAGAAGCGCGCAACGCAACAAAAGGGCTGCCCAAGGGCGGCCCTTTTCTTTTCCGGGTCAGGGGAAAGGGGAGCAACAAAATCTTGCAATTTATCCGGCCCGGTTATAAAGAATCTAGGAGGCTGAAACGGAGATCACGTCTTCCCGTCCGTAACGTGGCGGGAATTTTTTATTGAAAAAACGCAAGAGAGGAAACATCCATGCCTGAGTTCAACAATGTCACCATCGTCAAAAAAGCCAATGTCTACTTCGACGGCAAGGTTACCAGCCGGACGGTGGTGTTTGCCGACGGCTCCCGGAAGACCCTGGGCGTCATGCTGCCCGGAGAGTACGAATTCAACACGGCGGACAAGGAGATCATGGAGATCATGGCTGGCGAGCTGGAGGTTCTGCTGCCCGGCGCATCGGGTTGGAAGGCAATCCATGGCGGCGAATCCTTCGAGGTGCCGTCCCATTCCAAGTTCGGCTTGAAGATCAGAACCCTTACCGATTATTGCTGTTCGTTTCTGAAGTAGGTCGGTCCATAAAAAAGCCATCGGCGCGTTCGCTCCGATGGCTTTTCCCATACAGGGCGCGTCCGCCCAAAACATCATCGCCGTTTAGAAATCCTCGAATTCCTCGTTGTCAAAGGGGATCACCTCTTTGGCCGTGCTCTTTTTGCTGTGGGAGATGGCCCGGGGTTGCGCCTGTTTCCGCGGCGGTAACGGCCGGATCCCCGTATTCTTGCCGCGCGCCGGATTGCTTTGCGCCCGGGAGGCCGTCGTCGCAGCCGGACTCCCGCCACCCTCGCCGGTGATCATGGTCTGCAGCTCGCGGACATGGCCGAGCAGGGTGTTGCTTTCGGCAAAGAGTTCCTCCGAGGCGGAGGCGGATTCCTCGGCGGTGGCGGCGTTGCTCTGCACCACGGTGTCCATTTCCTGCAGGGCTTTGTTGATCTGGCCCACCCCCTCGGTCTGCTCTTTTGCCGCGGAGGAAATCTCGTTGATCAGCACCGAAATCTTGCCGGTGCCCTTGGAAACCTTGTTGAACTCGTCGTTGGTCCGGTCGACGAGCACCGTGCCTTCCTGCACCTTGCTCACCGTCTGTTCGATCAGGGCGGCGGTTTCCTTGGCCGCTTCAGCGGCGCGCATGGCCAGGCTGCGGACCTCGTTGGCCACCACGGCAAAGCCCGCGCCCGCCTCGCCGGCTCGGGCCGCTTCCACTGCCGCATTCAGGGCGAGCAGGTTGGTCTGGAAGGCGATCTCGTCGATGGTCTTGATGATTTTCGAGGTTTTTTCGCTGGCGGAGGAGATCTCGCCCATGGCGGAGGTGAGCTGCTGCATGGAGGCGGCAGCCTGACTGGCCACATTGTTTATATCGGTCATGACCGCATTGGCCTCATGGGCGTTGTCCGCGCTGTGTTGGGTCATGGAGGAGATCTCCTCCATGGAGGCGGAGGTTTCCTCAAGGGCGGCAGCCTGCTCGGTGGCGCCTTCCGCCAGCTGCTGGCCTGCGCCCGCTACCTCGCCGGCCGCGGCGGAGATATGGTTGGCCCCTGCGGTCAGGCCGCTGATCGCCTTTTTGAGGGGGACGGTGATGCCGCGGGTAATGACAAAGGCCAGGGTGCAACCGCCGATAAAGATGCCGACGGCAATGAGGATCATCAGGGTCTGGAGGGCGTTGCCTTGGGTAAGGGCGTTGTCGGCGACATGCGCGCCCTCGGCGGTATTGATTTCGTCGAATTCGGTGATGGCCTCACGGATCTTGCCGGCCACCTCCTCCTGGGCGCTTTCTTTTTCCGTCATCTGCGCGGGGTCTCCCGCCTGGGCTGCGTCCATCATCTCCCGGGCCGCCGGAGCCAGCTTGTCATGCAGTTGGACGATCTTTTCCAGCTTTTCGGACCAACCGGCCCGCACCAGTTCCTCATCGGCCTGGATAACCGCCCGGGCGCGGGCAAAGGTCTCATCCGCCGCCTTGTCCCTGCTGTCGAACCGTTCCCGATAGACCGCATCCTTGTGGATGACGAAGTTCGCGGCCGCAAGCTGCTGGCGGCTGACCAGGAGGGACAGTTCTCCGCCCAGATAGGCAAGGGGCAGGTGGATTTTTTCCAGATCCTTGACCGAGGTCACCATCTGCGAGGATTTGAAAACGGCAAAGCTGGCGCCGATGGTGGAAAGAATAACCAGAAAGCCGAAGCCGGCCGTCAGCTTCTTGGACAGGGAAAGTTTTGTGAAATCCATCGGTCCACTCCAGGGTGAAATTAATGTTCTCTTATGGGACGGGTGCGACGGGAAAGCCTTGAAGGCATCGTTTTGGCAGGAACTTAATCTTTTTATTATATGGCAATTATTACTATTATTCAATTTCTTTTTTTTTCGTCCGCGAAATCCCGCGCCGGGAAAATGTAAAAAAATAAAAATCTCCGCAGGCTGCCTCCGCGCATTGCCGCAAAACGCGGCAGGATTCCCGCCGTGCTCCGTGCTTGGTCACGGTCAGAGCCGCGGGGTGCGCAAGGGGAATCACAAGGGAATACTATACAGCTTACGCAAGCAAGAGGCGGGATGCAAGTGGTTCGCCGGCAGGGAGGGAATTTTGTTTTCCGGGGCATGGTGCGCGGGCTGCCACACCCCCGGGTCCACGGCGAAAAATGGTTTTGCGGCCCATTGTCTCTGAAAATCTCCTGTGCTAGTATGAAAGGTAACCGTTGTTCAACGCAGGAAAATTCTTTTAGGGAAATCATCATGGGAATGCGGATGAAAATCGTGTTGTTCCTTGTCCTCTCCCTTGTTGCCACGGCTGTTTGGGCCGGGCAGGGGTGGAGGAGCGTCGCCGTGCGGAAGGGCGCGGTCAGGGTTTCCCCCATGCCCTTCGGCAAGATTGTCGCCACCCTCGGCTATGGCGAGCGGGTGGACGTGCTGGAGGAGCAGGGGCTCTGGTTCAAGGTGCGGGACCAGCAGCAGGGGAGGGAAGGCTGGATGCACAGCGCCAGCCTCATTGCCAAGCCCATCACCCTGAAGCCCGGAGAACGGGTGGAGGGTGGAGCCTCGGAGGATGAGCTGGCCTTGGGCGGCAAGGGGTTCAGTGCCCAGGTGGAGGCCGAGTACAAGGCCAGGGGAAAGAATCTCGACTACGCCTCGGTGGATTGGATGGAACGGATTCAGGTGAGCCCGGAGGCCATGCGGGAATTCCTTGCCAAGGGCGGCTTGCAGAACCCCGAGGGAGGCGAAACCCATGCGAAATAAACGAGCCCCTCTTCTCGCCGTGTTGCTTTCCCTTTGTTGCGGTGTGCTGGTTTCCGGCTGTGAAACCACCAACGTCCTTGACGGACTCGGAGCGGTCCAGGTGGGCGGTTTCCGGATCAGCGAGTCCCAAATGGGCGCGATCAAGAAAACCGCCAAGGCCATAGGCAAGGCTTTCACCGATATCACTCCTGAACAGGAATACTATGTGGGCCGCGCGGTGGGCGCCACCCTGCTGGGAAAATACCACCCCCGCACCGAGCCTCGGACCGTGCAGTATCTCAATCTGGTCGGCCAGTCCCTGGCCAGGGTCTCCGACATGCCGGAAACCTACGGCGGCTACCATTTCGTGCTCCTGGAGGATGAGGGGATCAACGCCTTTGCCGCGCCCGGCGGCTTGATCTTTGTCAGCCAGGGTATGCTGCGTTGCTGTAAGGACGAAGACACCCTGGCCGCGGTGCTGGCCCATGAAATTGCCCATGTTCAACTCAAGCACGGGTTGCAGGCCATCAAGACCAGCAGGCTGACCAGTGCCTTTTCCATCATTGCCACGGAAGGGGCCAAGCAGGCCGGGGGGCCGCAATTGGCGCAACTCACCGGAATTTTTGAAGAGTCGATCCACGACGTCACCGCAACCCTGGTCAACAGCGGCTATTCCCGGGCCTTTGAACGGGAGGCCGATGCCGCGGCCCTGGTGATTCTCGGCCGGGCCGGCTATGACCAGCGGGCCCTGGTTGCGTTGCTTGGCGAGATGAAGCAGCGGCTCAACCCGCAGGGGCTTGATTTTGCCAAGACCCATCCCGACCCGGCGGATCGGATCGGTGAACTGGAGCCCCTGCTTGCCGAGGCCAAGGCCCCGGCCGGGATGGCGCTGCGTCAGCAACGGTTCAAGAGTGTTCTGGGCAGCATCTGACCGTGATCAAAAAAGGTCTTACCGGGCTTGCCCTGGGCCTGCTTGCCTGTGTTGCGGCGTTTCTCCTCTGGCATCAGGGCGCGCTCGCCGGGTTCGAGCATGCCACCTGGCAGTGGCGGGTTGCCCATTTTGCCCGTCCGTCCCCGGCCACCAGCCAAATGCGGATCATCGCCCTGGATCAGAAAAGCCTGGACTGGGGCCGCAAGGAAAACGGCCTCTCCTGGCCCTGGCCGAGAGAGGCGTATGCCACGGTGCTCGCCTTTTGCAAGCGGGCCGGGGTCAAGGCGGTCGCCTTTGATGTGTTGTTCAGCGAACCCTCGCTCCACGGGGTGGGGGATGACCAGGCTTTTGCCCAGGCCATGCGGGAGAACGGGCCGGTGGTGCTCAGCTACACCCTGGCGCCTCCGGGCGAGACGCAGGGCGGGGATGGAGCCGGTCCGCCCGCGCCGGCAATCTCCGGCTTTTCCCAATGGCTTGCCGGAAGCAGGGCGCCGGTGCTGCCCCAGGCGGTGACCATGCCGGTGCCCGAGCTGGCAGCCAGCGCCGCCGGGCTTGCCAACATCAGCACCCGCCCCGATCCGGACGGGGTGTTCCGGAGAGCCCCCCTTTTTGTCAACCTCGCCGGCCGGCCCGTGCCTTCCCTGGCCCTGGCCACGTATCTTGCCGGAGCCCCCGGCCCGGTTCCCCTGGCGCTTGGTAAAAACCATCTCCAGGTGGGTGCGCTCGGGGTGGTGCTCGACGGGGCAGGGCAGGCCATCCTCAATTTCCGGGGCCCATCCCGCACCGTGCCCACCATCTCCCTGGCCGCGGTGGTGCAGTCCGAGTTGCAGCTTGAGGCAGGGGAGGTGCCGGTCATCGATCCGGCCGAGTTCAAGGATGCCTATGTTTTCCTGGGCATGACCGCCCCCGGGCTCTACGATCTGCGGGCCATTCCCATCGACGGAGTCTATCCGGGGGTGGAGATCCACGCCACCATGCTGGACAACCTCCTGTCCCGGGATTTTCTCCGCGACAGCCCGATCTGGCTGGCTGCGCTCCTGACCCTGTTTTTCGGGGTGCTGGCCTCGGTGGCCATCCTTTTTTGCCGCAATGCCTGGCACTCTTCCCTGGCCTTTGTCCTCCTGCTTCCCCTGCCTTTTGGTGCAGGCTTTGTCGCCTATGGGCAAGGGGTCTGGCTGCCCGTCGGCGTCCAGGCCACGGCGGTGCTGCTTGCCCTGATCAGCGGGGTGGTGTTCAACTTCGCCACCGAAGGGCGGAAGAAACGCTACATCAAACGGGCCTTCAGCCAGTACCTCCATCCCACCGTAATCGACCAGCTGGTGAGCAATCCCGAGCGGCTGCGTTTGGGCGGCGAGAAGCGGGAACTCTCCATCTTCTTCTCCGATCTGGCCGGATTCACCGGGATGTCCGAGCGGCTGGACCCGGAGCGGCTCACCCTGCTGCTCAACGAGTATCTCTCCGCCATGACCGACATCATCCTGGAATCCGGGGGGACCATCGACAAGTATGAGGGGGACGCCATCATCGCCTTCTGGAACGCGCCGCTGACGCAAAATGACCATGCCCTCCGCGCGGTGCGGACCGCCCTGCGCTGCCAGGAGCGGCTGGCCGAGCTGCGCCCCGATTTCAAGGCGCGGTTCGGCTGCGATCTGTTCATGCGGATCGGCATCAACACCGGCCCGGTGGTGGTGGGCAACCTCGGTTCCTCCCAGCGCTTCGATTACTCCATCCTGGGCGACAACGCCAATGTCGCGGCCCGGCTGGAAGGGGTCAACAAGGAGTTCGACACCGAGATCCTCATCTCCGGGGCGTGCCGTAACCAGCTGCCCGCGGGGGTAAGGGTGCGGGAGATCGCCCGGGTGGGGGTGGTGGGGCGCAAGGAGCCCATCACCGTGTTTGAGCCGCAGGCCCAGGGAGATGCGGGCCGGGATGAGCGGCTCGGCCGGTTCGCAGTGGCCTTGGCCCAATACTATGGGGGCGAGGTTGCCGAGGCCATGGCAATGTTTCAGGAGCTGGCCGCGGACGATGTGGTGGCCGGACGGTATGCCGCCCGTTGCCGGGAGATGCTGACCAATCCGCCCCTGGCCTGGGACGGGGTGTGGAGGATGGGCTCCAAATGAGAGGGGGCGCGTCCGGGGGCAGGGGCGGAGCCTCCCTGGGGCTTATCCGTCCTTTCATCAGGCGATATTCCCCCCGCCTCATCGGCGGGCTTTTCGCCCTGCTCACCGTTGATCTGCTGCAACTCGGCATCCCCCGGCTGGTGAAAAGGGCGGTGGATCTTCTGGCCCACGGCGCGGCCAGCCAGATGGCTCTGGCGCAAAGCGCTCTTGCCATCTTTCTTCTTGCCATCGGCATTGCCGGTTGCCGCTTTGTCTGGCGCTACCTGATCCTCGGGTTTTCCCGGCTGGTGGAGCGGGATCTGCGCGATGATTTCTTCCGCCACCTGCTCACCCTGGACCGGCCTTTCTTTCAGAAAAAACCGGTGGGCGCGATCATGGCCCTGGCCACCAATGATCTGGCTGCGGTGCAATTGGCTGGAGGCATGGGCTTGGTGGCCTGTGCCGATGCGGCGATCATGGGGACCGCCGCCTTGGCCTGCATGGCCTATATCAGCCCGCGCCTCACCCTGATCGCCGTGATTCCCATGCCGCTGCTGGCGCTGCTTACCAGGGTGCTCTCCGCCCGGCTGCACCGCCGTTTTCTCAAGGTGCAGGAGCAGTTTTCCCACCTCACTGAATTTGCCCGCAACACCATCACCGGTATCCGTCTGCTCAAGGCCTACACCCAGGAAGCATCGCAGGCCGAGGTCTTTGGCCGCCTGGGGCGTCAGTATCAGCAGGACAACATCCGCCTGGCCAGGGTGCATGGCACCCTCTTTCCCATCTCCGGGTTGGTGGGCAATACCAGCCTGCTGCTGGTGATCTTTTTCGGCGGCCGCCTGGTGATCGGCAACGCCATCACGGTGGGGGATTTTGTCGCCTTTATCTCCTACCTCTACCTCCTGACCTGGCCCATGATGGCGGTGGGCTGGGTGGCCAACCTTTTCCAGCGCGGCCTCACCTCGTTGGGGCGGTTGGACGAGGTCATGGCCGCCACTCCCACCCTGGCCGATCCTGCGCGGCCCGTACCCTTTCCCGCCGGGCAAACGGAGATCAGCCTGCGTAATCTCCATTTTCAGTATGAAGGGCAGATGCAACCAGCCCTGGCCGATGTCAGCTGCCTCCTCCGGGCAGGGGAGATCGTCGGCCTTGTCGGGAGAAGCGGCTCGGGGAAATCCACCCTGTGCCATCTTCTCGCCCGGCAGTATCCCGTGGAGGACGGGGGGATTTTTCTCAATGGCGTTGACATCAACCAGCTCTCCCTCAGTTCGGTGCGCGAGCGGGTTGCCTATGTGCCCCAGGACGTGCTGCTTTTTTCCGACACCGTGGCCGCGAATATCGGTTTCGGCAACCCGGAGGCCAGCCAGGAGCAGATCGAGGCCGCAGCCAAAATCTGCCGGATCCACGAGGAGATCCTCGGCTTCAGCGAGGGGTACCAAACCCGGATCGGCGAAAAGGGGGTCAAGCTTTCCGGCGGCCAGCGCCAGCGCATCGCCCTGGCCCGGGCCCTTCTTCTCGACCGGCCCCTGCTGATCATCGACGACAGCCTCTCCGCCGTGGATCTGGAAACCGAGCAGGAGATCATCGCCGGTCTGGCTGCCTATCTGCCGGGGCGAACCTGCCTCATCGTCTCGCACCGCATCGCCCCCCTGCGCGGCGCGGCACGGATCATGGTTCTGGAGGAGGGGCGGCTGCTGGCCCAGGGCAACCATGAGGAGCTGCTGGCCACAAGCCCATTTTACCGCACCATGTACCAACAGCAGCAGATGCAAAGTCATCGGGAAGAGGAGCTGTAGCTTTGAGCCTCTTGCAAAATTCTGCCGGATTGAATTCCCCCTCCCTTGACGGGAGGGGGCAGGGGGTGGGTGCAGTCGCAACCTGCCGATTTCATAGCTATTTCCCCATCTCCCTAGCCCTCTCCCGCAGGGGGAGAGGGGACTTGTTTTTTTGCAAAAGGGTCACCTGTGCGGGATAACTACGGATATTTCGAAGAAGACCAGTTGGGCAAGTTCGGCGATCTCAGCCTGTGGCGGAGGATCGTTTTTCTGGGCAGGCCGTATTGGCTGGGAGCCCTGCTGGCCGTGCTGCTTTCCTTGGTCGTGGTGGGCTGCGGCCTGGCCCTGCCCTATCTGATCCGGCTGGCAGTGGATGATTTCATCCTCAACACCACCGCTGCCGCCGAGGCGCGCCTTGCCGGACTCAAGCATCTGGCCCTTGCCTTCTGCACCCTCATGGCCTTCGAGTTTCTCGGCAACTTTGTCCAGGTGCTGATCCTGGAATGGACCGGGCAGAGGATCATGCACCGGATGCGGCAGATGATGTTTGTCCATCTCCTGCACCTGGACCTGAAGTTTTTCCACCGCAACCCGGCCGGGAGGCTGGTAACCCGGCTGACCAACGATATCCAGAACATGCACGAGATGTTCACCTCGGTGATCGTCACCCTGTTCAACGACGGGGTCAAGCTCTTGGGCATCCTGGGGATACTCTTCTGGATGAACTGGCGGCTGGCCTTTGGCATCTGCCTGCTTCTTCCGTTGCTGGTGGGCAACACCCTCTGGTTCAGCCGTCTGGCCCGCGACGCCTTCCGGCAGATCCGCACCCATCTTGCCCAGATCAACTCTTTTTTGCAGGAATCCCTCTCCGGCGTAACGCTCATCCAGCTTTTTAGGCGGGAGGAATCCAGCCAGGCGCAATTCTTTCTGCTGAACCAGGCCTTTTTTGCCAAGGCCCTCTATCAGATCAAGGTGTTTGCCGTGTTCCTGCCGCTGACCGAGCTGATGAGCGCCATCACCATCGGCACCATCCTCTGGTACGGCGGCAGCCAGGTCATGGCCGGGAAGATGACCATCGGGATGCTGGTGGCCTTTCTCTCCTACATGCGCCTCTTTTTTCAGCCCATGCGCGAGCTGTCGCAAAAATATTCCATCGTCCAGTCGGCCCTGGCCTCGGCGGAACGGATCTTTCAGCTGCTCGACTCCACGGAGACCCTGCCCCTGGCCGCGACACCCTTGCGGCCTGCCTCCGGCAAGGGGGAGATCGAGTTTAGAGCGGTGCGCTTCGGCTATGCGGCCGAGCATCCGGTGCTGGAGAACTTTTCCCTGAGGATTCCGTCCGGCCGGACCCTGGCCATCGTCGGCGCCACCGGCAGCGGCAAAACCACGATCATCAATCTGCTGGAGCGGTTTTACGACCCGGATGGGGGGGAGATTCTTCTGGACGGCGTTGACCTGCGAGACCTGGATCCAAACTGGCTGCGGAATCAGGTGGGGCTGGTGATGCAGGACGTGTTGCTCATCCCCGGCACCATCCGGGAGAATATCCTGCTCGACGGGGAGAAAAGCGACGAGACCTTGTGGGAGATCCTGGAAAAGGCGCAGCTTGCCCGTTTTGTCCGCCGGTTGCCCGAGGGGCTTGCCACCCAAGTGGGCGAAGGCGGCATGGACCTCTCCGCCGGACAGCGGCAACTGCTGGCCTTTGCCAGGGTGCTGGCCCGGGAACCCCGCATCCTGGTGCTGGACGAGGCCACCGCCAGCGTGGACCCGGAAAGCGAGATGCTCATCGAGCAGGCCATTGGCGCGACCTTTGCCGGCCGGACCAACATCGTCATCGCCCACAGGCTTTCCACGATCCGCCGGGCGGATCATATCCTGGTCATGGCCGGGGGCAGGATCATCGAGCAGGGGAGCCATGCGGAATTAGTTCTGGCTGATGGGGCATACCGGCGGCTGCTGACTATTTTCAGCGCCGGGTCAGGGACGGGTTCGTCGCAATAGAAATACGCTTTATCCATGACAAGCTCTATCGGTAACCGGTGCATAATAGTTGACGCCTTCAAGAGCAAGGAAGTATCCTTTGCCCAGGATGGCGGAGGTGTTTTGTCATTCTAGGCAATGCATCTTGTCTTGCCGGCGCTGCTCCTTGAGCGGTCCGCCATTTCATGAGTGTCGGAATCAATCATGCTTATTTTGCGGGAACAATGGAAAAAGGTTGCCGGCGTCACCAGCGAGGTTGACCTTACTTTTCTGCTGTTACGGGTTTTCTGCCTTGTCGGCGGCATTGCCTGGCTCTTGATCGTTCCGGTTTCTCCAAGGCAAGGGGCCATTCTGGCCAACGCCCTCATCTGTTTTTCTCTCTACAGCGTTCTGTGCTATCTGGTTATTTTTTTCAGGCCGGATCTGTTGAAGAAGGTCTATTTGTCGTCCCTTTTTTTTGACATGGCCTTCCTGTCAATCCTGGTCCATGCGGAAGCAAGCTTCGAAAGCAGCTTTTTTCTGGGCTATTATCTGCTCATCTGTCTGCACACCATCTACTTCGGCCCTGGTTTCGGCGTGTTGGTCGCGGGTTTTTCCGCTCTGTGTTACGTGCTCAGCATTCTGCCCATGTTGGCGGACATTGAGTGGACCAGCCTTGCCATGAGGATTGGGTTTTTCTTTTTTATCACCGTGCCGGTGGGGCTCCTGACCGAGAAGGTGAAGCGCGATAAGGAGAAGGTGGAGCATTTCAACCAAACCTTGGAGATCAGGGTGGCCGAACGGACGGAGAAGATCGAAGCCCTTTTGGATCAGGAGCGATATCTCCGGGAAATTCTGGACACGGTCGCCCATATCAACAAGCTGCTGATCACCACGCCGAATGTTGACAGCCTGCTGAAAAGCTCCTGCTCCAGGTTCGTGCAGCACGGTCATTATGGCTTTTGCTGGATCGGCCTGCTGGAAGGTGACGAGATCCAAACCGTCCACACCTCCGACCCGAGCGGCAACCCTCTTGTTGACCCGCCCTATGCGGTGCGCGATGCCGACGGTTTTTTTTACCAAAGCACCCATGCCCAATGCCTCCGGGACAATCGTGCGGTGATTCGGTCAAACGGCCTGAAAACGCCGGACCCGTCCCTGTGGCGCGATCCGGAAGTGGTGAAAGGGTTTCAGTCGGTTGTCAGCCTTCCCTTGCGTGCCCATCAGGCTGCGCAACCACTCGGGGTTCTGTCCATCTATACCTGGCGCAAGGAAGGCTTTGATCCGGAAGAAAAAGAGATGCTGGATGAACTTGCCGGCGACATCGGTTTTGCCATTGCATCATTCCGGCAAAGGGAGGCGGTGGCAAGTCTCACCGCCGAACGCACGGCCAATTATGAAGAGACGATTTTCTCTTTTGTCGACATGATCGAGCAAAGGGATACCTACACGGCCGGCCATACCGAACGTGTTGCTCATTATTGCGAATTGATTGCCAAGGAAATGGGCCTTGCAAACGAACAGATAAGGAAACTCTATAAAGCCGCCATCCTGCATGACATCGGGAAGATCGCCACGCCGGATTCCGTTCTGCTCAAGCCCGGCAAGCTCACCAGCCTGGATTATGACCTGATCAAGCTCCATCCCTGTGCCGGGTATGAGATGCTGTCGAATATCGAGATGTACAAGGATTTGGCCGTGATCATCCTCCATCACCACGAACGCCACGATGGCGCAGGCTATCCCGACGGCCTGCGCGGAGACGACATCCCCCTGCTCTCCCGCATCATGGCGGTCGGCGATGCCTTTGATGCCATGACGACCAACCGTGTCTACAAGGCGAGAAAACAGATCCCCGAAAGTCTGGCCGAGCTTGAATCCTTCAGCGCCACTCAGTTTCATCCCGAGGTTGTAAGGGCGGCGGTCAGGGTGCTGCCCGAGATCACAATCTCCACGGCCATCAGCCAGCTTCCGGTAACCGATCTTGAGAAAAAGAGGTTCTCCTTCTTTTTTAACGACAAGCTGACAGGGCTTTACAACGAGGATTACCTGAAGATCATCCTGAATAATCTGGATCTGAACCAATATAGATGCCTCCACATGCTGCACCTCCTGAATGTGCCGGAGTACAACAAGCGCCACGGCTGGGACAAGGGGGATCTGCTTTTTAGGGAGTTTGCCGCCGAGCTGCAGGCCGGTTTTCCAGATGCCCTTGTTTTCAGGGTTTACGGAAACGACTTCGCCCTTATCTTCAAGGAACATCGGGACGTTGATGACAAGGAACTCAACGCCTTTCAAAGCATCGACGCCACCGAAATCGAGGTCGAGTGCCACCATGTTGATCTCTTGGTTGGGAAAGAGTATGCCATCGATAAGCTGGACAAGTTGGAAGTCCTGGCCCTTGAGCCCCGCCAGCCGATGAGTGATGATTCCCAGCCGGAACATTATCGCTGATTCATCGTCGTAACGTTGTTGTGTGAGGCTGCTGACTATTTTCAGCGCCGGGTCAAGGGGGAGGGCTCGAAATACTGAGGGGGGGGTGGCGAAAAAGTTCCCTTCCCTCTGGCGGGGGAGGGCCAGGGAGAGGGAGAACAGCGATGAAAGAGCGAAAGTGTACTTGAAGGCGCCGGGCAGATGGTGAATTTCTACGCGACCTCCATCTCAACCCGAAACTTCTTGCCAAGTGCGGCAGCTGCGCTCGCCAAGGTCGTCAGCGTTAAACTGGTGTCTGTTTCGTCAAGAAGACGATTCAGGGCTGCCCGGCTTGTGCGCATCTTCTTTGCCAGGCTGGTTTTGGTAAGTTTTTGGGCCGTCATTTCCTGTTCGATCTGCCAGGCGATGACCCGCTTCATCGCCACGGCGGTGCTCTCTTCCAGTATGGCTTCTTCGGCCAGAAAATCATCAAAACTGCTGCCGATGTGGGGATTTTTTTTCATTTTTGCCTCCTTAGCTGCTTCAGCCTGGCCTTGGCGAGATCGAGGTCCGGCTTCGGGGTCTTCTGATTCTTTTTGATGAAGCCATGCAAAAGAACCAGTGTTCCCTCTTCGGTAACAAAGAGAATCCGTGCGATTCGTCTGTCCAGCCTGACTCGTATTTCCCAGATGTCGCCGTCCAGGTGACCAACAAGCGGCATGCCAAGCGGCCAGCCAAATTGAATGGTCTTGATATCCTCGCCGATAATTTTGCGGTCAACCGCAGGCAGGCCTCGAAGCCACTCCCGTACCGGTTCCGCACCAGATTCCGTTTTGAAAAAATGAACTTCCAGAATTGGCTTCATAGTGGCAATGTATCATTTTTGGTACGCGTGTGCAAGTTGTTTGCGAAGAGCTAGGACTTCCAGGATATTCTCGAAAACAGGGGATGTCCCGAATGGTACTCGCGCGCCAACTTGTCAACTTGGAAGCCTGACCTCATAGGTTGACCCCATAGGTGCATACTAATTATGGTCTGCTTCTTATCCAGAAAGATATTCCAATAGTTCGGCTGTGGCTGCATTTTTAATCAATCTTGCTCTTACTGGGCCGACATTATATATGCTCGCAATTAATGTTTCTTCTGTGTTGAGGTGTAGTTGTTCTAGTGTTATTATCCCGGCTTCATTTGGTTTATTTTTTTGCCAAGGAGTCAATAGTTGCAGAACTGTAATTGGTTGGTTAAGCATGTGTTCAAGAGAGCATTTGAAATTTTTTTCGTCTTCAATTGCACTTTTTAAATCTTTAATGCTTGTAAATGCAATATGGTTTTTACCGAATTCTGGGAATTTCTTTACGGAAAGGGATTTGTAGAAATTCATTGATTCGCCACTCGGCGTGCTAAAAAGTGCTAAAATACAGCCGTATTTCACCTCGTAACGTGCTCCTAGCTCGGCCCGTGTGGCGCGATAACTAGAATCAAGTTTTCGCAAAACTCCAGTGTATGATAATAGTCTTAAGGATTCCTTGACCGTTTCAGGGCAGTCTTTGTGTACCCAAAAATAAACCGTTGATTCTTCGATGCCTTTGTCTCTTCTCGTCGAATTATAGTTTTCAATGGCAGGGATAGCCGTTTTCTCTACGAAATCCCGGCCCCAGTCTATAAGTGTTTTGTGGCCCTTGTATTTTTCTCCAAGTTCAGTGTGCTCTGCCCAGATTTGGTCTCTGTAAAATCTCTTAATTACATCGTTGACGAATGTTGAATTAAATTTAGACAAGTCTTCTATTGTTTTTAGGAGCATTCTCGGGTTGCCACCACATGATAGTGCCAGTGTAGAAAACAGTTCAAGGTTAGCGTTTATTGCTGTCTTTAAATGATCATCTGCTTGTTTGAAAACAATTTTTTTGAAATAGTCTATGTAGTCTGAGTCTCTAATGTCTCTTTCTAGCTTTTTGTAAATACAGTCATGCATTAACTCAAAAGAATCACCAAAATATGTAACACCTGGATAAATCGCAGCATTACAGGTTATGTATGGTGACCTAAGATCTTTGAATAAATTGAAAAATTGTCTTTGTTGTTCAGGTCGAAAGACATGGGCGGCTTCATCAAAAAAGAAGTAGACTCTTTCTAATGAGTTTTCTTCGCATATGGTCTCTATTGCGTCTTTCACATCTTCTATGTCTGGAAGGAGAGATATTTCAACTATTTTATCACCCCTGTATGAATTTTCATATGATTTGACGATATCTTTTAAGCTAGTTTCGATAGATTTGTCGTCACCACTCTCATCATTGCTCAATAAATTTGCAGAGTGATTTGAAATCAATAGTCCTTTTTTTCGTAGCTTGTTTATCAGGGCTTTCAAGCTTTTCGCAAGCATCCAATGATAAAATTGTAGAGGGTCTTCAGTATTAAGAAGTGAGCTTATGTTAAATGACACGAAGACAGGTAACACAAGTTGTTGTGAGTTTTCTATTTCAATCTCGGCTACTCTCATGAGGAATGATTTCCCAGTTCCCCTTGAGCCTTCTATTAGGCATGGTTCCGGAGAGCATAGTGCTTTTATTATACTTTTGTCGTTATCATTAGTTACGCATAAGCTCAGTATGTCGCCTTGTTTGATACTCTCTGTTCTTAGGTAAAAATTTGACATTATTTCCCCTTTGGTCCACCCATAAGCAATCTGATAGGTTCAACGTGTCCGAGGTCTTCTGATATAAACTGCATAGATTCAAGTTGTGGTATTGTAAATGTTTTCATGTAACGACAACACAGAGCAAATAGGAGTACTTCTTTTACAGATTCTAAGTAGAGAAAATACCTAGATATTAATTCGTCATTTTTTTTCAAAACCAAGCCGCTTTTTTCCCAAGTTTCATAGTTCCCGTGAACAAATTCTGATAATTTTCTGTAAACATTGCTTGCCTTGCCATTATATTCTTCGATATTGTCGTTTAGTTCTGGAAAAAATGCTGTTGTTAGACGTTGTGACAAAACTCCATTCTCTTCATTTATAAGTTTTGACCACTTAATATCATTTTTCCCAATTAGCCATTCATGATGTTCCAATTTGAACAGGGAAAAATGAACCGTCCCCAGTCCTAATTCTAAAGCAAGACGAAGAGAAGAGAATGCTTGCCTATACAGACCCAACGATAGGCTTAAAGCACTTGCCTCTACCTGACTACTAACCGCTCTTAAAAGGTCGCTCTCATGTTTATCGTTCAGATTTTCTGAAAACTCGAACAGGCAAGACGAGAGATGGTGTACTTTGCCGAATGATGATGTGTCCTCAAGCGTTTCGGTAAAGATTTTTTGGCAGATCTCGTTAATTTTATTGAAATAGTCATTGATGTTCATTTTTCCCTTCCACCCCCCGTTGCAGGTTAGGCGGAAGGGTTGGGAAAGTCAAAAGGAAAATACCTTCAGTTCATAACAGAAGAACTTGGGGTACCTCTGTTTCCCTCGTCACTACGCCGCGTGCGAAAATGGGTGAACCTCTGTGTCCAGCCGGTCCGCCAGCGCGTCCTTGGCCACTTCCATGTCATAATGGGTTTGCAGGTTGAGCCAGAACTGTGCCTCCATGCCAAAGAAGCGGCCAAGGCGGAGTGCCGTGTCGGCGGTTATGGAACGCCTGCCATGCACAATCTCATTGATCCGGCGGGCGGTTACCCCGATATCCTTGGCCAGGCGATACCGGGTGATACCCATCGGTTTCAGAAACTCGGTTATCAGTATCTCCCCAGTTGAGTGCCTCTCTTTTAATTCAACCTCAAAAGATAATATCGTCAACGGATATTATGTGGTTGTGCTCGACAGTTATCCGCCGCGACATAAAAGCCCGTTGGCTATCTGCTCAATTCCTGTTACCATGCCGTTTGAGGGGAAAACCTATAAGAGTACGGAGCACCAATGAAACGTTTCAAATATCAGATGAAAAACGGCAAGGAACTCTGGGTATGCGAGGAGTGTAAAAAATCGCATGCCGAACTCATCCTGCTGAAATCCTGGAAGCTCATTGACAGGAAAAATGACGATTCTGCCTGTGAATACTGCGCGCCTTCAATCTATGTTCCCGAGCAGCCCGCCGAGATTTGCGCGCATCCTTGAGGGGAAGAACGCCGACTGGGCTTAAGCGTCCCGGGTCATAGCAAGGTGTTCTTGAGTGTGGTGATATCCCGTTGTTCCGTGATGTAGCGGGTGATGGTGTTGAAGTTTTTGGTATCCCCCACCATGATGCAGCCGATGATCCGGTTGTTTTCGATGACCAGTTTTTTGTAGACGGTGTCGGAACTGACCACCTGCGATTCATATCTCCCTTCCGCGTCGATGTTGCCCGCGGCGGCGACGTCTATGCCCGCGACTTTCAGGATGTTGCTCATGGTGGTGCCGTGGTATTCGGCCTCGCCGCCTGCCATGTTGGCGCCCGCCACCTTGCCCTGCTGCATGGACGCGGGCCAGATGCCGGAGACCACTCCCCGGTGTTCGGCCACGTCCCCCGCCGCATAGATGTCGTCGGCGCTGGTTTCCAGCCGGTCGTTCACCATGACCCCCTTGTCGCAGGTGAGCCCTCCACCCTTGGCCAGGTCCAGATTGGGCCGGACCCCGGCGGAGACGATGACCATCCGGCCACTCAGGGTGTCGCCGCCTTCGAGGACAATGCCGTCGGCCCACCCATTGCTGCCGGTGATGGTCTTGGTCATGGCCGAGAGGCGGAAGTCGAAGCCCATTTTTTCCATGAGTTCTTGAAGCCGTGCGGCTCCCCGGCTGTCCAGCTGCCGGGGCAGGAGGCGGGGGAAAAATTCTATCACTGTGATCTTCTTGCCCAGCCTGCGCAGGGCATTGCCCGCTTCCAATCCGAGCAGACCGCCGCCGATGATGATCGCCTCCTCGACCTTTTTGGCCTGGGCCAGGATGGCCCTGGCATCCTTGATGTGGCGGAGGGCGAACACCCCCTGCCGGCCGATGCCCTCGATGGGCGGCAGGAAGGAGTGGCTGCCCGTGGCGAGGAGCAGCCGGTCAAAGGTCAGTTTTTCGCCACGCTCGGTGGTCAGCCGCTTTTTGGCAGCATCGAGGCCGGTGATCTGGGTGTTGATCCGCAGGTCGATCCGCTGCTCCTGGTACCACGCCTCTTTCTTGGCGATGAGCTTGTCTTCGCCGACATCCCCGGCAATGAATTCGTTGAGCCTGATCCGATGGTAAAAGGGGATATCCTCTTCGCTGAGGATGGTGATGTCGCCCTTGGTGTCCTGCCGGCGGATGGCTTCCGCCGCAGTGGTTCCGGCTACGCCGTTGCCGATGATCAGGTAGTTTTTCGTTTTCATGGCGAACACCCCAGAAGGAGGTTGAAGGGAGGGAAGATTAAAGATATTGTGGCACAGTCCGGCGGGGATGTACAAGAATTCCCGAACCGGGACCAGCAAATATATTGAAGGAAGGTGTGGGGATGAGTGAGAAAGAGAAGAAGAGCCTTTGCCCGTGCGGCACGGGGCTGAAATTTGCCGAATGTTGCGAGCCGTTTCTCAAGGGTCAGCCCGCGCCCACCGCCGAGGCGCTGATGCGCTCACGCTATACCGCTTTTGCCGTGCAGGATGTGCCCTATATTCTGCGTTCCTGGCACCGGAGCACCCGGCCGGCCAGTTTCGATCTGGACGATCAGGCGGGTTTTGTCTGGCATGGTTTGGAGGTGCTGGAGATCGAGGCAGGCGGGGCAGGGGATACGGCCGGGGTGGTGGAGTTTGCCGCCAATTTTTCCGGGCATGGCCAGGATCACCGGTTGCATGAGCGGGCCAAGTTTGTCTGCGAGGATGGGCAGTGGCTGTACGTGGATGGCAAGGTGAATCCGGGCAGGGTTCCGGTGACCAGCGAAAAGATCGGGCGCAACGAACCTTGCCCCTGCGGGAGCGGCAAGAAGTACAAGAAGTGCTGCCAGGCTAAATAATGTAAAGAGCCTCTGGACCCCGGCGTTCGCCGGGATGACGGGGGTGGTATGGGTCCATTACAAGTGTTACCGTTCGGCCTGAGCCTGTCGAAGGCCTGCCGTGACAAGAAAACGGCGGTTCGACAAGCTCACCGCGAACGGTATGGTCACATCTTACTCCAGATAGTCCTTCAGTTTTTCCAAAAGGCTTTCCGGCGGATCCTCTCCATACATGAAGGCCTGGGCCTCTTCCCCGGTGATCCGGCTCTTGATTTCCAAGGGCAGGGAACGGAGCAGGGCTACCCGCTCCGGGTCGGGCTTTTTCTTGTCGGCAGTGTTGTCCATGGGTATCCTCTTTTGTTTGCGGGCGGTTCAGGGGCGCCAGGTGATCCGGGCCTCGTTTCTGGCCGGGACTTTGAAATAGGGAAATCTCGGGTAGCCGAAGATCATGGCCCCGTAGAGGCGGTGGCCTTCGGGCAGGGCA
>JAJZPC010000028.1 GCA_021811385.1 Deltaproteobacteria bacterium
ACAGACACTCTGTTAAGCGAGTAAAATCCGCGACAGAGGTGATCCATGAGCAAGCAGGGAAAATCAGGCAAGTCACGTAACCGTTATTCACAGCAGTATAAGGATGAGGCATTGGCCCTGGCTGAACGGGTCGGGGTCCCGGAAGCAGCCAAACAGCTCGGCCTGCATGATACGCAGTTGTATGGTTGGCGCGTTAAAGCCCGACTAAACCAACAGCGCAGCGAAGTAGAGCAGAAACTGGCCGTTGAGAATGCTCGCCTGAAGCGCCAACTAGCAGAGCAGACCGAGGAGTTGGCGATCATAAAAAGAGCGGCGGCGTACTTCGCGAGACGCCTGAAGTGAAGTACGCCTTTATGCAAATCCAATCAGGTTTTTTTCGGATTATTGCGATGTGTCGGGTTCTCGACGTTTCGCGGAGTGGCTTTTACAGTTGGCGAAGACGACAACTGTATCCGTCTCCTCGTCAGGAACGGCAGGAGCGTCTGGATCGACAGGTGGCGGTTGTTTTTGCAGCCCGCAAAGGCCGCTCGGGAGCGCCGGGATTGACTCTGGATCTGCGGGACCAAGGAGAAGGATACGACCGAAAGACTGTGGCTGCCAGCATGAGGCGTCAGGGATTGCGTGCCAAGGCCGCCAAGAAGTTCAAGGCCACAACCAATTCGAATCACGGCTTGCCTGTGGCGCCCAATCTGTTGCAGCAAGATTTCAGCGCCACGGAGCCCAACCAGAAATGGGTAGGCGATATCACCTACGATATCACCTACCTTTGGACCACCGAGGGCTGGCTGTATCTGGCGGTGGTCATCGACCTTTACTCCCGGCTGGTGGTGGGCTGGGCAATGTCCGAGCGGATTACCGCCGAACTTTCCTGCAATGCGCTTAACATGGCGCTATGGCGACGGCGCATGCCCAAAGGGGTGATTGTGCATTCCGACCGGAGCAGCCAGTACTGCTCCGGTCGATACCAAAGCCTCTTGAACCGGTATACTCTGCTGTGCAGCATGAGCGCCAAGGGTAACTGCTACGACAATGCCTGCGCCGAAAGCTTTTTCCACAGCATGAAGGTGGAAGTCGTGCATGGGGAAAAAGTTGTCAGCCGTGATAAAATGCGGCAAATCATTTTCGAATATATCGAAGTGGATTATAATCGTAATCGTCGACACAGCGCCAACGGCTATATCAGCCCCGAGGCTTTGAACTCCAACAGGTCGCTTAATTCAGTGTCCGAGACTGGCGGGCAAGATCAGTTGTGCGGCGGGGAGAAAGTGGGGAGAAAACGAGAAGTGAGAACAAAAAATGGGTTGCGGCCATTGCCGTAACCCATTGATTTTCCGTGGCTCCCGGGGAGGGATTCGAACCCCCGACAGGGTGATTAACAGTCACCTGCTCTACCGACTGAGCTACCCAGGACCGGAAAGGCTTTCCTATGTATGTGTTTTTTTAGATAAAAAACACATACTTTGGCTACACGCAAAATATTGCCAAGTCGAAGAACAGCCAGTGGCCATGGATATAAACTAAGATACCTCGTGCTGTCAACAGGAAAAAGAAGATGAAGCTGTACGCGAAACCCCAAGCGCCAAAATTGCGAAAACTCACCGCAGAAACAATCTTGACCAGATCAAAAAAACTTTGAGCTGGCGGCGTTAAAACAAACCCTGTTGGATAGCCCTTGGCTTAGGCACTCCTTCTGCCCATGTCCCATAAACCAATTCAACACAGTCCTTTCCTGCGCCTCCACCACCTACCGTATATTTGTGATCGATCTCGACCACAGGCCAGCCAGCAAACAGCTCGCGGATGGCTGGGTGATCGTTGATTGAGATGAGCATTTGGCCCTTTATTTCCTTGGCCGCAGCAGCAAGGGATTCGTAATCTTCCCAGGGAAAATCTACCCCGTACCCTTCCACTTGCCAATAGGGCGGGTCACAATAAAAGAGGGTATGCGGTCGATCATAGCGGCGGATAGCCTCTCGCCAGTGTAGGTGCTCAATGGTGGTGCCCGCCAGCCGATAGTGGGCCTCGGCCAAGTCTTCCTCAAGCGTGAAGATATTAAACCTCGGCCTACTGGTGGTCGCGGTTCCAAAGCTCTGTCCATCTACCTTGCCGCCGAATGCCAGTTTTTGCAAATAAAGAAAGCGGGCCGCCCGTTGCACGTCGGTGAGCGTTTCGGCCGGGGTGGCCTGGAGCCATTCCCAATTCTTACGACTTGTCAGCGCCCACTTGAACTGCCTGTACAATTCCTCAAGGTGATATTTGACTACGCGATACAGGTTGACCAGATCGCCGTTGATATCGTTCAACACCTCGACATGAGACGGCTGTTTCAGAAAGAAAAGCGCGGCCGCACCACAGAACGGCTCGACATAACATTGGTGATCGGGGAATAGTGGAAAGATTGTCTCGGCCAGTTTCCGCTTGCCGCCGATCCAGGGGACTATGGGTTTGGGCATGATACATGAGCCTCCACTTTTCAAAACATCTTTGATGTGACAAGAGCTCCGGCCCGCCGTGTCGACGCGGCGAAGAGCCTTGGCTGGGATCACAGGCTGGCCCTGTGGGTTTGGTGGTCAGGGTGGTGTTCTAGCGCCACCCTGACCGCTCCTTTTGTTTTTCCTGACTTCGGGAACTGGTTATAGTCCTCTGGTAATTAGTGCTACTCGGCACGGCGACAAGGGATTCTTTCACGCCGGAACACAGCCACACCCAGCAATTTTGTACGCAATCTCCAGCTATCCGCATGGGCGGCGTGCGCCACCCACGATGCAATTGCGGAACGCACCCTTTCTAGCCCGATTACCCCCTCCCGAAACTGCCCCTGCAAAATTTTCAACCGCCAGCGCATGGTGACAATGGACTGCCTGCGCAGAAGCCGGTGATCATGCCAGATGCGGTAGCCGATAAAATTAAGGCCCCGATTCGCCGGCAGCACACTGGTCTTGCTGAAAGTCATTCCCATACTGGCCAGCTTGTTGGCGAACTGAGCACGAACAGCCAGCGCCTCGTCTTTGCTCCAACATAACACCACAGTGTCGTCCATATAACGGATGTAGCGCTTGAGCCGAAGCTCGCGCTTTGCCCATTGGTCAAACTCGTTGCCGACCAGGTTGGCGATCCACTGGCTGGTGAGATTGCCAACCGGGATGCCCACGGGGTTGCCGTTGCCAGAGGTGGCCGTGCTGTCGATGATCGTGTCGAGCAGGCGCAGGGTGGCCGGGCAGGCGATTTTGCGGCGCACGACCTGCTTAGCCAGGGCGTGGCGGATGCTCGGAAAATAACGGCTCACGTCCATCTTGAGCTGCCACACCGGCCGACTGCTCTTGTGCATATCGCGCAACCATTGCTGGCACCGGTTGGCGGCTGCATGGGTGCCCTTACCGGGGCGACAGGCGTAGGTGTCATTGATCATGCCACGGTGCCAGATGGGCGCGCAGATATTGCAGATGGCGTGCTGGGCGACGCGGTCGCGGTAGGGAAGCGCGGCGATCTCCCGACGCTTGGGCTCGCGGATCACGAAAGTGCGGTAGCCGCCGGGTTGATAGGTGCCCCAGAGCAGCTCCATCTGTAGCCGCCCCAGCTCCTCCCACAGGGAGGCCTCAAAAAGGATCACCTCCTCGCGGCGGCGCTTGCCGCGGCGCGCCAGCCGGTGGGCCTCGATAAGGTTGTCCCAGTCCACGATCCGCTCGATCAGTCGCTTATGTTTCTGGCCCATGTTTCCTGTGCCTATTAGAAGGTGACCGCGCCGGGCTTTCGCCATTCGGCTACTCGCGCGGCGCGCCCGTTTTCAAATCTTCGGCCCGCTTGTGCGGGACCAGGTCGGGTAGGCTGACCCCCTGGTGGGGTGCTGGGTGACGGCGAATCATCGCCGCCCTCTCATATAATGGTGGTCACAGACGCCGCGCAGGCCCACATTGCCATTCGCATTCCACGGATTCGCATTCGAGTTCAGACAGCACGCACCGTCGAGCACGCCGTTGTTCCAATTGCCCCCGCCGATGAACGCACGCCACGTCGCGTGGTTCACGCTACGCCGAAATTCCCACCCGACCTTAACTGAACCGCTTACGCCAAGCGCCAACCATCGCGCCGACCTCTCCAAGCTGGCGGGCAGCTTCGCCCACCCGCTTGGCACCGATCAGCTTGCGTTCGGCTCCGTGACGAAGCAGCGCATGGAGATACCGAATCTGTTCATCAACCCGGTACACCTTGCTCTTTTGGCCGCTTGCAGCGGCTTGAATTATTAGATCCACTAGCTCCCACAGTGCATCCTCCAACCGAAGGGCATAGCGATACCGCTGGTTCCTGGGGATCTTATCGATGACCGAGCCGAGGTCAGTTATTAGCTGCTCGGCTTTGACCAACAATACAAGTCCCCGCTGTCGCGGGGAATCATCAGGCATCATGCTTCTTGGGGCCACAGACGCCGCGCAGGCCCACACTGCCATTCGCAGCCCACGGAAACGCATTCGAGTTCAGACAGCACGCACCGTCGAGCACGCCGTTGTTCCAAACGCCCCCGCCGACGACCGCACGCCACGCCGCGTGGTACACGCTACCGCGAGGAATCGCTGCATCCTTGCCCACATTAACAACAGCAACATCCCACACGTATGGCGTCACCGAACCACCGACATCCCCTATGTCATGGTGGCTATCGATCCAATCCCACACGTTGCCTACCGCATCAACAATGTTGTACTGGGATAGCGCCTTGGCAACATATCCGGCGGTACAGGGCCCGGTGTTTGTTGTGGCGGACCACGCCTGGTCGTTGCTGGCATCGAGACCGCCTGGAGCGCCTTCGGCGTAGCGCCGAAATTCATCGACCGTTGGGAGGCGCTTACCCGCATTACTAATGAGCTGATGAAAATCACTGATACTATAAATGGTATTGCGGATAATCGTGGACCCGAAGGCGGAAACCGGCACATTCTCCGGCCATATTCCTGCCCCCTCGGAATTTAGATAGATATCGACCCAGATGCCGCCGGGCACCACCTCCGCCATGCCGGTAGGGTCACACGTCGGCCGATGGTCCAGATCCCAAACGCTGTTTGGCACGATACCGATGGTCGGCACATACGCGGTGATGTAGCGGTTCGCCACACCCCGAACCCGCCCGAAATGGAACCCGCCTATTTTGCGGGAGTTGCCGGCATCGTAGCCAGTTGGCACCGTGGAATTTTTCGACGCCAGCCACTTGGCGGTGCCGGTTGCCTGCCGCACCAGATAGACGTAGACATTGTCGCCCAGGGCCATGGCGGCGACGGTGCCGTCGTGGTTACCAGCCAGGGCCGGATCCCAATTGGTAATGGCTGGCACCAGGCAACCGAAGCCGTTGCCGCCGACGTTAGCCATGCCCTCGGGAAAGTTAAGAGTATTACCCACACCCTTGGAGATAGAGCCTAATGTGGAAAAAAATCCGGCCGCCATGGCCGGGATGATAATTTTGTCGCCTTGCGCCATGTTATATGCCCCCTTCGATGGTGGAGATCATTGCTTCAATATCGGTCACGGTGTAGCCCATCCGGTATATTCTCGCGCCCGGATCATCGACCAGGCGCTCCTGCCTGCGGGCGCCATCCTCCTGGGCCAGAACCAGGTACTCCGGTTCGGGGCCGGACGGATCCTCACCCGGGGCCAGAATCTTATCAAAAACATAGCATCGAGAGTGCTCTATCAGGCCCCGGAAAAAGGCGAGCCCTTTAGCAATATTTTCCTCTGTAGCCCAGGCGGAACCGAGATAGCTCATGAGCGCCTCGACATCGTATCGTGTAGCTATCTGCTTCGGGTAACCGTGCATGATGATTAAACCTCCGTGAGGGTGAGCACGCCGTTTTCCACAGCGATGGTGTAGGGGGTGGTGGTGACGGTGTCGATGAGGGCCTGCCTCGCAAACGGCTGCTCAAACACCAGGTCTGTCACCTCCAGGGTGATGGCATCAATAGTGGTCATACACCAGAACGTGCCGCCGTTTGCTGATCCTTCTTTTATCGGCACCATCAGTCTGAACACCAGTTTGGCTGCCGTATCGGCATCCGACCTCCGCGACCACGCGCCTGTTGAAGCGACATAAATGCCGTTCACCGATGCGGTGGATTGGTCTTTGACGAGCACTGCATCTCCGGCCACAACCGCCACCCCGTCAATGGTTTGTTGTCCGCTCAATGAGATTTCAGCGGTGGTGGCTACCCTTACGGAATCCTTCACCATGCCGCGCTGGCGAAAAGCAAGATGCGCCGCGGGGTCGTCATTATGCAGACCAATATCGTTTTTCGTGGCCAAGACCACGGAGGGATCAACCTTCAGCGTCACCACCGAGGCATTGCTGGTCTCCATGATGTAGCGGAGATACAGATCCTTGCCGCTTCCCTGGGCCAGGGTCGGCTTGTAGGTCTCCGGATATTTGCCGATACCGATCAGGGCGCCGGCATCATCGAAGATGCCGACCTCACGGATGTAGAAATTCCCCACATCCTCCGGGATGACCGCTTCGACGATCACATAGGTGGAGTTGTTCGGGTCGATATACAGGGAGTTTATTGCCCCGCTCCATACTGTGTGGACAAGGTCGGTTTGGCTTTCGTTGGGGCTATAGTACGCCCCGTTGCCATCTCCGGCCTTCATGGTGGTGAAATTCACCGCCGTGCCATTGACCTGGGCATTGGCCAGCTTGGCCCCGCCGATTGCAGTCAGAATTGTATAAAAAGTTTCGGACATATCACTCTCCCTATGCTACTTGAGGGTAGACCGTCACGGTTTCGACGGCCTGAAATGTAGTGGCAAAACGGACAATATCAACCTGCTCGAGTTCCATTACGGCATACGGGTAAACCGTCACGGTTTCCCCGGACATCACTGCCGACGCCACCATCCTGGTACCGTAAGCGGTAATGGACACCAGTAGTGCTTCCAGCCAGCTTCTGGTATTTTTATACTCCTTGATCAATCTGGTCATATCATCCCAGGACTTGGTGGAGGCCCCGCTGGTCACCAGATCGACATGCACCTTGAAATATCCCGGATTTCCGCCATAATCGAACCACTCCTCAACCACTCCGGCCCCTACCGCTGCGGACAACGCTTTCTCCACCGCTTCCGGGGTGCCTTTCCGCATATGCAGAGGGTAGGCCTTCTTGATCGTGGCCCGCTTGGCCGAATCCGGCCAAGACTGGTCCCAGTAATCGACATGGAGTTCCCATGCAAGGGAGGAGAGGAGAGGCTCACCGATTTCATCAATCCGCGACCAGATATTGATCGACTCAATGTTGGCCGTGGTCTGCGCCAGTACCGAGTCCAGGGCCTGGGCAGCGGCCATGATGGCCGGGTCACTGGAGATGGACGCAGGCAGCAGGTCGATAAACTTGATGTCCGTCAACGACTTAGCCATCCTCAAGTCCTCCATAAACCAGAGAAACAAGCCCTTCCTGGGCAACCTCCCCGGCATCGCGGCTCAATACCGTATAGACCGGCGCGGTGATCGCCAACCGTTTTGCTCCGGCAGCCTTCATTCGGCTGATAAGTTCATCCGGGTTGATATCCCTGCCGATTTTCGACCGCTGCCACTCCAGATAATCGGCCTGGGCCGCGGCGACCGCTGTTTGTATCTGTGCGGACAGAGCGGCATCGGCGGAGGAAATGTAATAGGTCCCGGTCAGATCGTAATTGACGACGGTCGGGGCTGAGACGGTTACCTGGTCGGTAAGAGGGCGCACGCCCCTGGGGGATACGGTTGCACCGACAAGATCGAGAATATCCTGGCCGGGAATTTCTCCACCCTTAAGCAGCGGCTTGACCGACACCTGCATGGCGGCCGGGGAACTCACCGCCACGTCGATGATATCCTGGTGGGCGGTCTTGGCCCAATATTCATACGCCCCATCAGGACCGGCCACGGAAAGCCGTTCCGGTGAGAGCTGTATCCGCTCCCGGTAACGATCATCCTCTTCCTCTTCCGCGCCTCCGGTGGACTCGGTGACGTTGCTCACAGCCACGATGTACGGGTTGCCGCCGACATCGACCAGCCGGTTGATCTGTCCGGCAACATACCCGTTGCCGATCTCCCCGGCTGTCTCGCAGGTGATCGCCACATCGAGATAGGTACTGCCGATGGGGATGTCCGCATCGGCAGCGGTGGAGAACATCAATTGCCCGTTCGGCGTGATCCTGGTGCCTGCGGGGATGGTCACGGCAAAGGCCAGGGCGGACGCAAGGGAAAACCGTGCCGTGCAGGACGCCGCCGCAGCCTCCAGCCTTTCCGTGTCGGTCATCGCCCCCTTGTGCTCCAGATAACCGGCGGTGGCATAACGGAGCAGATTGTTTTTCCCAGCCTGGTCTATCAACTGGTTCTGCTGGGCGACAATGGCCGCCAGTCCCTCCAAAAAGAGACGGACCGGGTCACCCTTGGCCAGAGAAACACCGGACACCGCTTCGTAGGTTGTAATGACCGCAGCCTCTATTTTGGCGGCGTCCGTCTCGCAAAAGGTGATCTCGGGCAGGGTGTTAATATCCATCGCGTATCCTTATCCGCACTTGCGGCATCATACGGCCATCCATGGCGTCCGATTCAATCCACGTCACAGCCGTTACCTTGACGCGGGGCTCGTACTTTTCCACCGCTTCGACAATGGCAGGCAGCGCCATGGTCATGACCGTTCTGGTTGGCTGGTCGAGACAGGTCTGATCGACCCCGAAATCACGATCCAACGGCACCGATCCTTTTTGCGTGGCCAGGATGGTGCGCACATTCTGGTATATCTCCTCGATACCCGTGGCGCCGATCACCACCGCGCCGGAAGAGGCAGAGATATCAATTTCCATCCGTCACATACTCCGTCAGCTTGATCTGCACCTCGGCCAACAATAAGCCGCCATATCCATCGTGGCGTCGGTGCTCTTCGTTGAGGTCTTCCAGTACGAACTTGCCGATCACCAAGCCGCCGATCACCAAGGTCTTTTCCTCCCCCGCGTCGCGGATGGCCCGCAGGTCTGCCAGTTCCGCTGCCGGATCGACTCCTAGCTGGGAACTCAACCGGATCGACATATTCAACTCCTCAAGGTCCGTGCCGAGGAATTCGAGCCTTGGCTTCCCCTTCGCCACCACATGCTTGTGGTACCGGGCCGTGCCCTTGCGGCTCATCTGCTGCCAGGTGCGGACCCTGGAGTCGGAGGTTTCAAAAACTATTGTCCCGAAGGCGCCGAGCTGCATGTCCGATCACAAATGGTTATGGTGCGGGGTGTTGCCGCCCTGGTCGATGATTGTGCCGGTGGCGGTAATGCCGCCGTCAACCGCCACGCTGCCGCTGATACTGTTTGTCCCCGAGCCGCCACCGGTGCCGGTGGAGGTGATATCGCCCTCGATGGCGATGGCCGGTGCTTTCAGTTTGAGCTGGGTGGCCGCCTCAAGCAGCATCAAGCCATCGGCCTTGACGGTCATGTCCCCGGCGGCGGTGATATCGATGTCGCCCTGCACGGCAACGGTCAGCTTGTGAGCGCTACGGTCATACTCAAAATAGGTGCCGTCCTTGAAGGCGAGATGGCGCTTGTTCCGATCCGTCACCGGCGGCTTGTCCACATTCTGATAAAAAGCCCCCAGGGCGAACCCCTGCTCCAGGCCAAGGGGGAGAAACACGCACAACACCTGCTCCCCCACATCCGGCATCCCGTAGTCTTTGTTGTCCTGCACGGTGCGGACCAGCACCGGCAGGGGCTGGCTCACCATGTTCCCGGCATCCGGCAGCGTGACACGCACCGTTCCGGCCGCATCCTGCACGCTCACCACCGTGCAGACCCGGATCATCTGATTAAGTTTGGCCTCAAGGGCTTCCAGGCGGTTGGTAAAATCGGAAAACATCAGTAGCCCAGCTCCCGGTGGATGGATACTGCGACCACATAGCCGCCGCCGCCGCGATCATAACGGTGGGACGCCTCATCGATAAAATATTTTCCGTCATATTTGCCGAACCCGGTGGCGTTCAGGTTGAGCCCGGCGACCATGCCTGGGTGCCCGACCATGGTCAGGGTGCCCTTGACCTCCCCCTTGTTCTTTTTCCTCAACTCAGCCCGGGCAACCCGTTGAGCAGCGGCAAGGCTCTCCACCCTCCGGTTGATCTTGAGCACCTCGCCGACCGCCGGGCCATTGTCGGGGGTAAAGCGGTACGTCTTGGTATCCTTGCTGGCCGGGTCCTGGTAGCTTACCTCGCAGGCCCGGTAAATATCGTGGGCCTTGTCGGTGAACCGGTATGACTCCAGCGACGTATCCAGTCTCGACACGGTAAAGCTCGCACCCTTGGCCTCGAAATCCTTCCCGTCAAAAATGATCAGCTTTTCGTCGGCCACCTTGAGGCTGAGTCCGTTTTCCGTGCAGATCCTGGAAAGAAAAGAAAGGTCTGATTCATCGCGCTGGTCGATCCGGGAAAAGGAGACCACGGGCGCTTCATAGTATGAGGTCATCCCGTGTGAGACGGCGAGTTTTCCTGCCACCTCGCGCAGGGTGATGGACTCCCAGGCAACGGTTTTCCTTTCGGCCCGGACCGACTTGCTCACCGCCGCCGAGGCGGCCTTGATGGTGAACAGCTCCGGAAACCCGGACGGTTCTATTTCATCGATCTCGAATACTCCGCAATCCAGGGCGGCACGCCTGCCGTCAACCTCGGAAATTATCCTGGCGGTGATCTTGGCCCCCTTGCTTGGATACCAGGCGTCCTTCCATCGCTGGTCGCTGTCCTCAAGGGTAATCTGCAAGTCGTCCGCCTTGCCGTCGCTGTGATCGGTGTACTCGAATCCGACCACAAACCGGGCGATCTCCGCGGAAATATCCTTTGATTCGTATGTCACCTGCAGGGAGGCAGATCTCATCAGCTCACCTTCCACGGGGGCTGCGGGAACATGGACGGTTGCTGCACAACCTCGGGCACGGTCAACACCACCCCGGCGGAAAAAATCACCGTGGAGGAATGCGCCGGATTGGCGGCGATCAGCTTGCCCATGAGCAGCTCGGAGCCGAGCAGGTTTTTAGCCAACTGGTCCCACATGTCGCCCTGGCTGGTGGTGTATTGTTTAGCCGCCATAGCTCAACCGTTTGTCGCCAGCGATGATTTTTTCGATCATCTTCCTGAGCTGCGCCTCGCTCACTTGCAAAGCTTGGTCAACCTGCCCCCGCACCTGTGGGGATGCACCACCAGGCATGTTGATCGTGACGTGTTGTGTAAAGGAAATAGGCCCGGACTGTCCACGGGAGACAGCCCGAGCCTGCGGCGCGGCCGGAGCGGTGGCCATGGCGGCAGGTTTAACCGGCACCGCGGCCGGAGCGGTGGCCATGGCGGCAGGTTTAACCGGCACCGCTGCCGGGGTTGTGGCCATAGCAGGCGTTGCCGCCATCACTGCGGCGGCGGTTGCGGCGCGGGCCACCTTCATCGGCTGGGTCTTGCCAATCAGGGCCTTTCCCGCATTGACGGCCATGTTTACCGGGGAAAATCCGCCAAGCTTCATGGCGAAGTCTCCGATGGACTTCATTTTTTCCCAGACCCAATTGATCGCGTTGCGGAATGGTTCCCATTTTTTGTAAAGAACAACCCCAACCGCTGCCAATGCCACCGCCCCGGCCACCACAAGGCCGATGGGGTTGGCGGTCAGGGCCGCATTGAGCAACCACTGGGCGCCGGTCATAACCCCGGTGGCGATGGCCCCGGCACGGGTAGCCACGGCCAGGCCGATACTCCCGGAGCGCACCATAGCCATAACGGTGCGGGTGGCCACCAATACCTGCTTTGCTCTTAGCCATCCACCGACTACGAAGGTTGAGGCATATCCGGCGGCAACCCCGGCGACATGCAAAACTGCCAAACCGGTGGCGGCAAAAACCACGACCTTGGTCAAGCCCGGGAATTTCTCCGCTCCGGCGGCGGCCACGCTTGTCACCGCCGCCAGTCCGCCCATTGCCGCATTCGCGCCGGGCAGCAGTATCCGCGTAAAGCCGTCGGCGGCAACGGTCAGGCTGCCTTTCATTTTGTTGAATTGGCCGATGGATGACTCTGTAAATTTTTTGACCTCACGATCCGTAAGCCCCCGCGAGCCATCGATCACGTCTTTCTCTGCGGCCTTCAGCTCCTCAAGCTTGTTGATCAGCGGCACGAAACCCCGCGCACCCTCATCGCCGAATATCTTCTGGATGGCCTGGGCTTTGCCGTCGATATCGTCACCGAATGTTTCATCCAAGGACTTCTTGATGCCGTCCATGGTAGCGATCATATCCAGCTCGCCCTTCTGGTTGCGGACGATTTCCGTGCCCCATTCCTTTTGAGCCCGGCCAAGATTGCGCAACACCGCGTTCAGGGCGGTGCCTGCCCGGCCGCCTTGCAGTCCGGCGCTGTTCAGTTGCCCGAGCAAGGTCACGCCCTGGTCGAGGGGGACATTGTAATTGGCCATGCCGGCGGCTCCCTCCTTGAGGGATTCGCCCAACTGGCCAAAATCGCGGATCTGGAACTTGAACTGTACCTTGGTGAGCAGATCGCCTATCCTGCTCATCTTCTGTTCCGTGGTGCCGGTGAGTGAGTTGCCGAGGTTGTTGTAGGTGGTGGCGATCACCTCGCCCACGGTCTCCGGCACCCCTGCCGTCACCTTGGCGACCTTGGCGACCACCATCGCGGCTGTGCGGGAGGCATCGGCGGAAAGTCCGGCGGAGTTCAGGGCATACTGGGCATTGTAGGCATCGGCATAGGTTGCCAGCCCGGTCTTGGCGATGGCCTTAGCCTGCTCCTTGGCCTGGGCCATCGCCAGCCCCTGATCCTGGGCGTTGATCACCGTGGAGAGCCGGATCTCAGACTCCTGTATCTGCGCGGACTGCACCATGGGCGCGGCAAAGGCGGCGGCTGTGGCGGCAGCCCCCACCATCTGGCCTTGGTATTCATTGCGCCGCGCCAGATTGGCCTGCTGTTTTTTGGCGATGGCGGCAAAATCGGCCTGCGCCTTTTTGGCCCGCTCGATGGACTTGGTGAGATGGTCGGTATCTTTACTGAGATTTCTGGTGGAGATCCCGGCGGAGGCCAGATCGCCCCGCAGGCTTTGCAGTTGCTGCTGTTCAGCGGCCAGCTTTTCCTTGAGCTGGTGCGCCCGGTCTTGCGCCCTGGAAAACTCCTGTTGCAGCTTCTTGGTCGGCTGGGCAGTGGCTTTCAACTCCGCCGCCAACCTGGCGGCTTCCGCCTGGGCGGAGCGCATCGAAAGCTCGGTGGCGCCGATCCCGCGCTTGAGCTGGGAAAATTTGTCCGTGGTGGCCTTGATTTTCTCAAGACCCTTGATCTCGGCGCCGAGACCCTTGACGGTCTTGGACGCCGAGCCGAAGGCCTGCGAGAATCCGGAGCCAAGCCCGGCCCCGATTTTAAAATTTACGCCAACGGTTTTCACGGTTCGCCATTCTCCCGGGGCCGGATCTGTTCGCCCTTTTCAATCCATTGCGCAAAATCAGCCAAGTCCAACGACAACCACCACTCCACGGAGGTGTTGAACCGGGCGGCCATGTCCAGGCAGGCCGCCCGGATGTCGGTTACAAAAAAGCATCCACCAGCCCCGACAACGCATTCACGTCGGCGGCGTCCATCTGCTGCACATCCTCGAACAGCAACCCGCAGGACTTGCCGATCAGCCGCAACATCCGTTCGCCGGAACCGACAGTGCCGAAATCAAGCCCTGGGTTGACGGCCCGGATCTCCCACTCGATATCGAGCTGATCCTTTCCGGTCAGCCGCCGGGGGGTCACGGTTTCGACCTTGCGGTCCTCCCCCAGGTCAAGCGGGTGCTGGAGGGTGTAGCTGCCGTCCTGCTTTTTGGTGGGAGCAGGCGGAATATTCGGGGCATCCGGCACCGTCTTTTTTTCAGCGGTCATGGCTTAGGCCTCACTTGCCAAGATTGGCGCGAACAGCGGCCAGATAATCAACGCCGTCGATCACGCACAGATAGTTGTATTTGTCGATCTCCCACTTCTCCTCGCCATTGAGGGTCAGTTTGAGGTAGACAACCTCGAATTCGTTCTCGGAATCCTGCGCCTTGCCAGCGGCCATCTTGCCCAGACTGGTTTTCTTGGGGATGGCCTTGCACACCACCTTGAGCGGGGTGGGCACATACACGCCGGTGCCGGAGTCAAACACCTGGATCGAGCCGCGCATGTCGAGATGATGCGCCTTGGGAGCGGCCAGGGCGGTAACGTTGCCGGTGATGGTCCGGAACTTGATGCCGACGGTCATCGACTTGAAGTGGCCGATCACCGGACTGTCAACCTCGCCCGCGATACCGGCCCCGCTCACACTGTCTGTCATCGGGTCCAGGGACGGCAGGGTGATGTCGGCAACGCCGAGCATCTCCTTGCCGGTGTCATAGACCGCGAAGTTGATCAATTTTTCAGGAATTCCCATGGTCATGTCTCCTTGTTCCGTGTCCGGATCAACCGAACAGGGTGCCGATGTAGGCCGGGTCGTATTCGACGATATAGTTGATTTCCTCCGCCGGACTGGGCGGAGTAACGAAAACGTGGAACTTGATGATGCCGTCCATCAGATCGGTGGTGGGATTTTCCGAGGCGTCGAACTCCACCCGGCCGCCGAGGATATACTCCCTCGCAGCCAGACCGTTGAACCAGAGATTGTTGGAGTCGATCACGGTTTCCACCAGCCGCCGGGTAGCCGGAGCATCCACGGCCTGCCACCAGGTCAGGGTCAGGGTGTTGTCGATCCAATTGAACATCCTCCGGATGGGCAGGAATGCATCCTTGACATCGGTCACCCCTGGGTAGGCCCCGGTGCGGTTGCCCCAGCATTTCCACCCGCCGATAAAATTCAGGGCAGTGACAATGCCGTTGCCGTTCAGGTAGGCAGCCTGATCCTGGCCGAGCCACACCTCGTTGCCGTTTGCCACGGCGGCGGTCATTTGCAACCTCTCGTTGCTGGGCGACTTGTAGGGAATGTCGTCATGCCCGGCATCGGTCTGGCAGATCAACCCGGCCAACTGGGTGGAGAGCCAATACTCATCACCGCCGAGCCTGACCTTTGGCCAGCAGACCGTCATTTGCTCATCGGTCAGGTTGTTGTTCTCCTTGTAGGCCGGGGCCTCGGTGTAGAGATCCACGCTTTCCGGAAGATCAACCAGGCAAATGGCCTTGAACACCCCGTTGATGTTGCCGGACTTGGCCGCCATCACCGCGGCGACCGCCGGATCATCGGACCAACCGTTGGCCACGATCTGGCCTGGCACCAGCCGGAAGCGGGGGAACACCTCGTTGACCAGCTCCAGGCCGGTCAACGCCCCGGTTGCCCCGTCCACCCCGCCGATGATATCGTTGGCATCCACCAGGGTGGGATTGCCATACTCATACGATCTGAGGATAGCCGCATCGGCGGCAATGGCGCCGGTGGCGATCCTGCTCACCAGGCCGGTGATCAGGTCTACGCTGTAGTCGGTTTCCAACACATAGGTGGTGGTGCCGGTGGCGTCTTTAAGCACCAGGGTTCCGGCCAGCAGCCCCTCATTGGGCAACTGTAGATCGTCGCCGACAAAAGACTGGCTCGCCTCGGCAACGGCGGTCTTGTGGATGGACGGATCGAAAACATTGATGAACACCACGGGAGCCACGGCAAAGAGTGCGAAATGACTCTTCATAAACTCGCACAGGGTGTACTTGCTCCAGTCCGCGTTGTAGCCCATGGCCAGCACGGCTTCCGCGTAGGTGTAGAAAAGATTCGGCTCATTAACCGGGCCGATGGCGCCGCCTGCCAGCATATGGACAGGGGCGGTACCGAATACCACCGGCAGCGCGGCGGAAATCCGCCGCGGCGGCAGGATGGATGTGGGCTGTTCGGTGATTGTTACGCCATGCCTGTATGTCATTATTTAGCCCCCCGCGACGCCAGGTATTTCCGCAGCGTCTCGCTATGGGCTCTGTTCAACGGCGAGCCCTTTTTATTCAGTTGCAGGCGGGCACCGGCCAGGTCTGCCACGGGCAGAAAGAGCGCCTTCATATCCCGGTCAGATTCCACCACCTCTTTGAGGCGCGGCGGCAATCCACCGCTGAAAACGGTGAACTGGCGCAGGGTTATTTTCCCGGCCATATTGGGGCCGCAATACACCAGCGAAGCGGAGGCGTTCTTTTTCCGGGCCTCCATCTTGGTGTCCGCGTCTTTTCTGGCCTTTACCGCCAATGCCTCCTGATCGGCCAAGTATTCCTTGGTCGGCCGTTTTGCCTTATCCTTCTGCGAATCCTGCGCCATAGTGCTATGCCTCCTCAGTGACAGGTAGCGGGTTGATTACCGGCGGCAACAGCCACCGGGTTTTGATGGTTACGTAGTAGTACGGGTGGGGCTGGGCTCCGGCCTCGGAGCCGTCGCTGTCACGCACCCCTGCTTTCCATTTAATCGGGTATTGCAGCTCGTACCTGCTGTCGAGCAGCCCTGTGCCGTCACCCACCTTGCGCAGGGCAACCCGGACCTTGTCTCCCATCCGGTGACTCTCGATTGTCCCGGTTTCCGCGTCCGAGTCCGGAGGCACCCAAGTCCCGGCAATGATATCGATGGTGACCTCCGGTTTTTTGTCGCCGTCGTCATCCTCTCCATCCACGGCCCGCACGACCAGGAAGGGAAAATCCTCACCCTGCTCCTGGCTGTGCCGTTTCGGAGGGAGGGCCCCGATCACTATCCTGGGCTGGACCATCGTGCCGGACGGAGGCGAGGGCGACCACGACCCGGAAAAAACCGAAACCAAATAGGCCTTGAGCGCCTTTTGCAGCAGGTAGGTCATTTGACATTGACCTCGTAGTTGAGTTCGTGGCGGAAAGTGGTCAAAAACCGGTGCTGCACGTCACCGCCGATCCGCTCGACAACATCATCCACCACCCCTTCGATAGGCACCGCCGCCTTGACTACCGGAAAACGGCCCAGCAACCGCCGGTCACCGCCGAAACGGTCCCCGCTGCGCTTCGTGGTCGGATACCGGGCCGGGTCATAATGCTTGCTGCCCACCCTGATCCACACCTTTTCCTTGCCGCTGTATATTCTGCCGACAAACGCGCCCGGATAGGCATGCCGCCCCACCTTGACCCCGGAACCGGCTTTTACCGGGCGGCCAAGGCGGGAGGCATCCACGGGCATGGTGCCGACAAAGACCTCCGCCTCGGTGGCGCCACTGGCAACCTTGGAGACAAACACCCGGCCATGCAGGGCGAGGAGGGGCATCCGTTCTTTTTTCGCCACCTCCTTGATGATCTCCCGGCCCAGCCACTGGGCGGTCTTGCGGAGGGCGCGAAGGCGGGCGGCATCCGCCTGCCTTATTGTGGCGGCAAAGGTTGCGACCTCGGCATCGATTTTGGAATCATCGACCTCGATCCTGATCATGACCGGTTCCGCTCCAGGTTGATTTCCATCAGGCCATCCTCCACGATCACCGCGCCAACCTGCCAATACTCACCGGCCAGGGTGGTCTGCTGGTTCGGTACCACCATGACCGCCAGTGCGGCCTCGGCGACGAACAACCGCTTGCGCTCGATGTTGTAGCCGTCATACCCGTGTTTGGCAGCGTCGTACTCGACATCCTCAACGGTGGCGGCAAGGCCGGTCTGGCCGTTGAATTCCACCAGCCCGCCGAACTCATCGGGGTTGGTGAAGGTCGCGGCATCCGCCGCCAGGATATCCTGGAAGGTGAGCATCAGTTTCCCCCGCCGGTGAGCTTGTGGAGCAACGTGCCGAGCACCCCAGGCTCCGGGGTTTTCCCGGCTGAAATCTGTTTATCGTCGCTGCGTTTTTTGACGTTGATTCCCAGCACCGACAGAGCCACACCCCAGAGAACCATCAGGGAAGAAATCACCCTGGCCATGGAATCGATGATCCCAGGGGCGGTTGCCGGGTCTTTCATCACGGCATGGCCCAGGATGATTGTGAGCCCGATCATCTGCATGGCCCAGGCCATGGCCACCGAATACCCGAAGGTCGGCCGCCAGCGGCGGACATACGGGTCCAGGCTGGCAGCCTCGGCCCGTATGGTCTGATTCACCTCGGCCAACTGGGCCGTTTCCGCCTCAAGGTGCAGCCGGGTGAGGGTGGTTTCGTTTTCAAGCTCGAATTTCCGCACCCGCTCAAACGCGGCAGGGTCGGCTTGAAGAGCGGCGGCAACCGAAACGGGATCGGCATCGGAGCCAATGGTTTTGGCGATCAGCCCGCCCACCGTAACCGCCACCCCGGCCGGGCCGGTGAGCAGCCCCGCAACAACCGGGGCCGCGTTGGCGATAATGTTTCCGACATCTGACCATTTCATGGCAGTCTCCTCATGCGACCATCGCCAGGTAGTTGCGCTTGAATTCCTCAACTGTTCCGGCGCCGAGCGCTGTGTTGTAGTATTTTTTCCAGTACCCGGCCAGGGCTGGGAGGTCATCCGCGGGCGGCAATGGGGCAGAAACCCGCAGATAATGCACCCGCGCCATGGCCACCTGATAGGCCAGGTTGAAATAGAGCTGCCCCCCAGGCCCGCGCACCCCGGTGACGGCCTTGATCTTCTCCGCCAGTTCCGGGTGGTAATCCAGATAGTTCCTCCAGATATCCTGCTCGGTGGCTGGCTCCATCTGAAAAATGCCCAGCGCTGGACCCTTGCCGATCTGCTTAATGTAGGTGCCCAGCCTGGATTCCTGGGCAGCCGTGCCTAAAAGCAGGGCCAGGGCTGCCTGGGAATACAGGCCGAGGCCGGTGAGTACCACCTCGATCAATTCGGAAAGCTGCTTACGGTCGATCATCATCGCACCTGGCCCTTGAAATATTCAGTTTCCATTGTTCCCCCGTCTCCCAGGGCAGGCTTGATGCTCTCCCTTCAGCAGGTAGAGATCTTTCTCCACCTGCTGCAGCCGCGAAAACATTTCGGCCTGGTTCTTGTCGATACCCATCATGGTGCGGGCGATCAGCCACATGACCACCGTCACCAGTCCGGCAAAAGCCCATTGAGCAAGCCAAGGCGGCATACAATCAACCCCCCTTGGTCATTGCGGCAACCGCCGCGTCGCGCTCCCCGGCGCTGATCTGCCGGCCCCCAAGCAGCTCCTCAATCGCTTTCACCTGGGGCGCGCCGGACTTGGTGAAGTGGGAGGTGTTGTCCTTGCCGAGCTTTGTGATGGCCTCGACTATTTCTGACAAGGCAACAGCTCCGCCAGGATCCGATCCGTCTACCCACCCAGCCTTGCCTGCCTTGACCAGCGTTTCCGCGTCCTTAGCGGACACCTCGCCCGGCACCGCATGCACGGTGCCGAGGCCGAGGCGGCGCTTGTCGCTGGCCCAGGTGTTTGCTTTCATCTTGATTGCCGTTTCCGTCATAATTCCGCTCCCTGTTGGTCAGTGGCTACGATCAGCCGTTGAGCTTCACCGCGATGGTGGTGTCGCCGATCAGGGTGGCGGCCCAGGCAAACCCGGCCAGGGTATTGGCCGTGGCCACGCTGGTGATTTTCCCGGCGGCGGCGTCCCAGTAGACATCCTGACCCTGGTTGATGGCGGCAACAGCAGGGGTGTTTGGCAGTTCCCAAACCTCGCAGGTTGCCAGGTTGCCGTCTTCGCCGTTGGGGATATCGCCAAGGGCAACACAGAGACGGTTCCCGACCAGGACAGGGCTGCCGCTCGCAATGTCGGAGCCGGTGGAGTTGCTGTAGGGCATGGACTCGCCCGGCTGGATATGATTTTGTGCCATGGTGGTGCCTCCTTGAGTGTTCTATAAACGCCCGGCCCATAAACGGAGCCGGGCGCGATTTATTCATCTGCCCGGCTTACTGCCCGGCGTTTTTGTTGATGCCCTCGTGACCGACCAATCCGGCCCCGAAATCGTGGCGGCACTTGATCACCAGAGAATCGGAGGAGAATTCGACCTCATCGTCGATGAACGGCTGCGCGTCTCCCATCAGATATGCTGCCTCCACGACCGGGGCCTGGTTCGGGTGCGCCACCAGATAGTAGGCGGTGGCTGAGTTGCTGGAGAGCCTGGTCTCGGCGATGGGGGTCAACTTGCCAGCCCAGGGGTTATGGACCCCTGCGGACATGTTGGCATCGGGGAGCGCCGCGGAGCGGAGCAGGATATCGGAGCTTGTCTCCAACTCATCCGGCGCCAGCAGAAAGGCTGGGGCGAGGCCCAGGATCGCGCCGTTCATGCCCCGCTGCTTTTTCATCAGGGTGCGGCCTGCGGAGAGCCCGTCAGAGGACAATGCTGCGGCGGTGACGATATTCTTGTGATCGACATGGAACAGCGTTTTGCCGTCGCTCATCACCGGGTTGCCGGTAATGAGCCCGTACACCGCGTCCGACTCCATCCGGCCTGCGGCGAAACCAAACATGCCGGGAATGCGGGTAAACGCCCGCAGATCGTCGTTGATGATCATGGTGCGGGTGAGTTTCGCCTGGATGCCCTTGGTGACCACCCGGTATTTTTCCTGCTTGTCCGAGAACTTGGCCGTGCGGTACTCGCCGTTCTGGTCGAGTTCCATCAGATCCGGAGACTCGGAAAGTTTGATGCTGTACATATCCTTGAAATCAGGGGCATCGACGATTGCCACCCACGGACGCCAAGTGGATGGGGCCTCGGCATAGGCGGCCAGCAGATGCCTGCCGGTGAGCGCCCCCATCAGGGCGGGAAAATCGCTGGAACTGGACGGACTCAGAGCGCGGGCAGCCAACACCCGCTTATCCATCCCCCGGGTGTTGATCCCGACATGCTCCAGGCACTCGCGGGCCAGATCAAGCATGGACATGCCGCGGAAATCATTGGCCCCGGCCGCTGGCTTTTCAACCCGCAGGCCGCCGCGCAGGGCCAGGCCGTCAATCGCCGCGCCCCGGAATTTCTCCCGCGCCTCGATGCCGATTTCGATGCTGCGTCCGGTGCCGGCGCCGACTGCAGGGCCGCGCTCCTTGAGCTTTTCAAAAATCTTTGCCCGGGCGGCATCGACGCTAATCCCTTGATCGACCAGGGATCTGGCGAATTCCGGTTCCAGACCTGCCACGGCAACCGCGTCGTTGATGGTGTTGACCCGCTCCCGCTCGGTACGCTGGCCCTCCTCGATCTGTGCCCGCACCTGGTCGGCGGTCAGCGGTACACCGGCATCGTTTCCTGCACGGGTGCCGGGAGCAGTCGCCGGGGCGGCGTTGGGATTCTGGTCGCCTCGCTGGTTGTTGTCGGGGGCCTGGTCGGCCCGGTGACCGCACGCGCAATGGGCGCCGTCAAAATCCTTGCCACATTTCGGACATTTGTGCATGGTACTGCCTCCTCTGGATTGTTGATGGCCGTCATCGGCCCCCGGCCCACTCATCAGGGACCGCACTTTTGCTAAATTGTCCGCGCCAATGGGGACCAGGGACAATTCCCGCAGTTCCCATCTGGTTGAGACTTTGACCGGCCCCTCGTAATCGGTGCCGTTGATTCGCTGTTTTTCACCAGCCGGTACCCAATAGGATTCCGTGACCAGGTAGCCGACGGACACATCGGTGATATGACCCTCCCTCACCTTGGTGGCAGCGTCCTGACCCTCGCGGACCGTGGAAAACGCCACCTCGCAATCCTTGCCGGGCAAACCATTGACCTCGCAGTCCTTAAAATCAGACGCCGAGCCGAGCACGTCAACAACCGACGACCGGCTATGGGTGTCGAGCAGCCGGACCTGCCCGGACTCCGGTAATATCATGCCGTCGCGGACCAGGATCTCATTGACGAAATCCCACCGCTCCCAGTCGAACACCATGACCGGCTGCTCAACCGTTGCCACGAAACGGGCCGTGTTGGTTGCCTGGTCGAAGGTTGCGGGCTGCAAGCGCATCCCGGCTGCCCTGGCGGAAAATCCGTAGGCAAGGCCCTGGCGTTCGAGTTCGGCGCGGATTCGAGCTTTCTGTTCAGGTGTCAGCATTCTTAATGTCCCCCAGCAGTTTCTGATTTTTTGCCCTCAGGGCGTAGAGCTTGCCGAGCTTTTCCTCTTCCCGCACGGCGGCGTTCAGGGTTTCGTCCCAGTTGTCGCCCATGTTGGCCGCGATCTTCCCCCGGGTGGTGGTGACGTTGGCTATCCCCTGGTCCGCCGCCTTGGAGTCCTTGAGCGGGTCTACCCAGGTCCATCCGGGGGTCTGCCAGTCCACCGCCTCATGGTTGGGGAGCGGATCAAAGGCGTAGCCGCGCAGGTCGGAGAGCAGGCCGGCCAAAAAAGCGCCCTCGATAAACCAGGCCCACAGCCGGTCGAGTAGTTTTTCGCAAAGAAAAAACTGCTGACCACCGTAGGAAAGACGGCTTTCCAGGGAGCCGTCGCGGCCGGAGGAATAGGAGGAGCTTGAGCGGTCGTTGGAAAATGACTCGTAGCTCATCCCCACCCCGGCGGACATTCCGCGCACCGAGTCGCGGACAAATGGCTCATACTGGGTTCCGGGCCGGTTGTGCTCGGCGATCTTGATGTCCGCGCCGAATGGCAGCTTCTGGATGCGGCCTGGGTCTATGTAGTCTGGCAGATCGCCCCAGCCCACTCCGGTGTCGATGGTGTTGGCCTGGCTCCCGCCCGGGATGCCGATTCCAGCGCCGGGGATGTCCGGGAAACTCGTTTTGACGAATACCCCGAAGGCGGCGGCCAGCTTGGCGCCGATGCGCTCGATCCCCTTGTACTCGTTGAGGTCGTATGACTCCATGATGATGGCGGCCAGCCAGGATATGCCCCTGGTCTGCGAGGCCCGGCGGCGGTCGAACACATGGATGATGTCCGCCGCGTCGATCCTGCGCGACTTGCCGGACACGCCTAGGTAGAGATAATCGCCGGGGTGGCTGTCCAGGATATGATAGGCGACAGGCTTACCGGTGGCTGCGTCCATCTCTATGCCGCGCCGACCGATATTGCCATTGGCGAGCGGGCCGTCTATACGGCCGTCCAGCAGGTCGCACTCGATGATCTCCAGACGCAGGGGCACGATACCCTTAAGGGAGGTATCCCAGACCCGGTGGACCAGAACCTCGCCGTCGATCCACACATGCCGGAGGATGAGACGCTGCAGGGCGGCCACGGAGTCATGGCCGGTGATGTCGGCGTACCGCGCCCAGCGGGACCAGAGGCCCTCCGCTTTTTCATTGAGGGCGGTGTCCTGGCTGCCATGGCGATCCTTGAAACTCGCCTGGGGCCTGATGCCGTTCCGGACCACATTGTTGCAGATCTTGTCGATGGCCCCGGAGATATAGCCGTTGTTCTGAACCTGGTCCCTGGCCCGGGCGGTAATCCATTTCGCGGCCCGCTTGATTTCGGCATCGGCCGACTTGTTGCGGGGGCGATAGTTTTTGTTTGGACCGGACAACTCCCCGGCAACATAGGTACGGTACACTTCCCGGCCATGCCGGTAAAACGAGGCCCGCAGCGGGGAAAAGAGGCCGACGGCTCCACCAACCAGGGCGGTGACCGCATCGTAAGCCCGGCGGCGGAAGCCTGGCCGGTATGCCTCGATGCGCTCATCCATCTAGCGCCTCCCCCCGAACACGGTGACTGAATGGCCGAACAGCCCATTGTTGCCGACGGCGCTTATCCGCGCCTCCAGCTCGGTGATGGCCTGCTGCACCTCGGCCAGGTTGGCTCTGGTCAGGCGGCGCTTGCCCACCTGATATTCCTGGGAACCGGTGAGGATGGCCGTCTCGGCTTGCTTGTACAGCGCCAGACGTTCTTGCAGTTCGGTAAGTGTTGCCATGGGGCCCTCATAGTCAGACGTGCTTTGAGGGCCAGTGTAGGCGAGGAGGAAAAAGAAAAAAAGAGGGTCGATACCACGGGTGGTACTGTACTACCGGTGGTAACGTACTACCCGTAGCATAATACCACCAGTGGTATCAAGTTTACTGACCATGGCACAAGATGTGCAATTTATTAAGATGGATTGGGAGGGAAAGGGGAGGAAAGAGGTCAGGCGGGGTGGTCAACGCACAACCGTCGCCAGGGTGGTCTGTGTGACGGTTGTGTTTTTGTGGCACGGGGTTTGCTATAGGTTGGCAACCATGGGGCGGTTATCGAGGGGGCTTCCCACTTTGGCCGGGGTGATCAGGTGCAGGTAGACCATGGTGGTCTCGATCTTCTTGTGGCCGAGCAACCGCTGCAGGCGCGGGAGCACGATGTCCTGTGCCCCTTCCGCATCTTCAAGCCAGTGGGTGGCAAAGGTATGGCGGAGAGTGTGAGGGGTCACCCGTTTGGTCATGCCGGTCCGCAGCCCGGCGTTGCGGATCTGTTTCTGCAGGGCGGATTCGTGGAGGTGATAACGCTTGCGCTTTCCGTCATCAGGATCAACGCTGAGTTGGGATGCCGGAAAAACCCATTGCCAGCGTAATTCCCATGGCGCAGAAGGATATTTTTTTGCCAGCGCCCCCGGTAGGCTCACCGCGCCATAACCGTCGGCGATATCCCTGGCGTGTAGCCTGCCGACCATCTCGACATGGGCGGCAAGGGGAGCAGCCAACATCTTTGGTAGGGGAAGAATCCTATCCTTGTCTCCCTTTCCGCCGCGCACGGTGATGGTCATCCGGCCAAAATCAATATCACCAACCCGGAGCCGTAGGCACTCCATAAGACGAAGCCCGCAGCCATACATCAGCCCGGCCATCAACCACCATTCAGCACGCAACTTATCGAGGACGGCCCACACTTCCGCCCTGCTGAGCACCTCCGGCAGGCGCGGAGGACGTTTGCAATAGAGAAAGGAGATGTCGCCCAGCTCAAGACGCATGACCTGCTTGTAAAGAAAAACGATTGCGCACAGAGCCTGTTTCTGCGTTGAGGCGGCAACATTCTTGTTGCTGACCAGATGGCTAAGAAAACGGCCAACCTCAGACGCGCCCATATCTTTCGGATGGCGCTTGTTGTGGAAAAAAATAAACTGGCGAATCCAATAAACATACACCTCAATCGTGCGGCGACTCTTGCGCTGCAATCTGGCCAAATCTCTAACCTGATCCAATAATTTAGGTTTCTGCATAGTCGCCTCCACGGTTATGCGGACATTGTTCCGCGTAGTTGGATGTTATGCAACCAGCGCGGTATCGAAAAACGGCTTTGGAATCTCCAAAGTTGTTTTGATCCATCCATTTTTCAACGCCAAATATTCCGCTTCTGCCAGGCGCTCAGAATATAAGCTCTCGACAGTTTCGTCCCACACCACATGGTTGTCGTCGATCCGCTCCATCAACTCCAGGTAATACGCCAACCGGTGACAGGCCAGAAAAACATCGAGCGGCATCTCTGGAGTAGGAGAGATCGTTATTGTCTCTATAAGCCCATCCCAGAGTTTGAGTTGTTGCATAACCCATCGCCCCACCGGACCGCGAGCCCGGTTGTTCAGTTTCTGCCAAGCCACCAGCGCGGTCCGGTGGCCTCAAGCGTTAGGTACCTGCTTCCGTGCCCACCTGTCACGCCGCAACTTGATCGTTTCCTGTATCAGCGCATATGCGCCACAGTCATGCGGGGATAGTGATCCGGCGGCGAGCAAATCCGAATACAGGTCATCGCACAATTCACGCAGCCGTTCAATCTCTCGCGCTGCCGCGTGCTCGCGCTCGGTTTTCAGTCGGCGCGAGTCGAGCAGTTCGCAAATCAGTTCGTCATGCGGTCGTGCTTGCTTGCATTGCTGCTCTGGCCTTGGCTCTACCTCTGGCCCAGTTTCGTTCTTTTCTTCCATCGTCATCTCCAAAAGTCGGCGCTCGCATACGGCACCTAACCCGTCAATCAACCCGGACGGCTTTCAGCCGCCGGTTATTTCTGCGTTGTGCAGGCTCACAGCCCACAATGGCATGGGGGGTAATCCGCATCCATGCCTGGTAGTCCCTGCTGCTTATCAACCCCGGCAATCACATCAGCAAGGGGTATGTCGCACAGGTAGTAAGGCTTCCACTGGCCGCTTTTCGCCTCCGGCCTGTTGTTGCGAGCCTCTTCAAGTTTCTGAGCCCGGCAAAACAGAGTGGGGTGCTTCTTCCGCAGGAGCCGGAACTCGGCCTTGCCCTGGTAAGGGCAGAACCAGCACCCGCTTTTGGGTGGCAACTCAAGACCAGCATCGGAAATCAGCCGCTTGCAGCCATCTCGATCAATGCCGTGCTCGATCAGCAGAAACCGGTTTTCACGGCCAGCAACCGGGGAAAGTCTTGCTCGGTGTGATTCTCCTGCGTCAATCCCCAGGTGCATGAAGCACGGCGTTTCAATGTACGCCTCGACCACGCGCACCTTGAAGCGGTCAGTGCACCATCGGTGCGTCCGGTTTGGAAGTATGGCCTTGTGCTCGCAGTAGGCTGGGAGGTTGTTGAAGATGACTTTTTCCACCGTATTCACTTCCGGCTCCAGAACCGTCACCGGCCGGCCAGTGGCAAGAAAGTATTGCAGGTAATCGTATGTTTCCGGCCAATCGCCACCGTGGTTCACAAAAACAGCTTCAAACTCCATCCCTAAACGCTCCATCATGAGGTACAGGGCCACACTGTTCACGCCGCCACCAAAGGAAAGATAGTCCTTCAAGTCATCACCTCCGCCTGGCACAACCAGGCACTACAGCGGAATGCTAACGCATCCGCTGAGTTTGAGTCGTTATGCCTCAACCAATCTTGCGCCGTGCTTCTTGGCCGAATCCATATTAAATCCTACAGGTGACGCCTCTATCCTGTCCCAATCGTAAACTTTTCCCTCTGGTCCGGCGGCAAGGCACAGGCAGTCACGCATCCGGGCAACAAAATTTCTCGGTAACTGCTCCTCCAAAATGTCATAATCCCACTCGTGTGACCCTGGAACGCAGGGTATTTTTACAGGATCACCAGGCTTTAAAAACGGCAAACCCTTCGCCATCGAAATATCAAGAAAAAGCGGCATAACAATCCCCTCCAGCGGACCCGGTAAACGTGCGGTGCTTCCGGCTGGTCCTGGGCCGGGCCCGCTTAGGTTGGGCGCTAAAGGATAAAATCGTCTTCGTTGTCCGTGATAAACATCTGGATCTCAACCCGGCGACCTCCTCCTGGCAAATCAAACTGCATGACCCCGGTCTTCTCCTCGCTACAACCATCCGCCGCACACTCTACCAGGCCGATTACATTGGCCGCCCAATCAACATGGTCCGTGGCCCCGGAGCAAAACGCCTCACCAGACACCCTCAATCCCCGCAATTCTCCGGAGGTTTTTTTGCTCATTTCTCCCCCTCAATGGTGTCCACCTCAATGGACTTGATCGTCACCCGCATTGCGCAGAGGAAACAGGCCCCGTTCTCGCAATGGTGGTATCTGGTCCGCGTTGACCCCTCCCACGGCTTGGTCGAATAGATGCGCGCCTTGCTTTTGCAGGCCGGACACCGAGCGCCATGTCTCTGGGAGAAATCGACACCATTCTCCGCCTCTTGTTTTTTAAGCACAATCATTGCCGTTGCCCGGGTCAATTTCTCCCTCCTCATCCAAAAATGCTTTGCCCGCCGGTGAATGGGTTTTCCGCCCGCTTCCCAGCCTGCACGGCTGCGGACGATGTGTTCGCTGGTTGCGGCAGCGCCCATGTTTTGATGCCCATGATATGCGCCGCCACCAGGGCCATGGAACTGCAATCCCAATAATGGTTCGGCTTGTTGCCGGGGCACTGCCAAATACCCTTGTCGTCACGGTATTCGGCCACCATGTGCGAGGCGTATTCTTCGGTGGCCTCAGCGTGCAGGTGCCATGCCCCGGCGTCGGTGGGGTTGATTCCCAGTTTGCGGGCAAGATTGTTTTTAAAAAACGTGGTGTCGCAGTTGTAGAGGCTGACCCCGCCGGGGATCTTCCTGTTCGTTCCCGGATATGTGTCGATGGTTTTGACGGTGACCGGTGTGGCCTTGCGCTGCTGGCCATTATAAGCCAGCACCCGGCCGGGCCAGAGGCTGGAAAAATCGTACACCTCGGCGGCGCGGTGGCCTTGCGAATCCTGCACCGAAACATGGACCGGATATACCTGGCCGGAGGCATCGCGGTATTCATCGATAAACAGCACCTTTTCCAGGGCTGCGAAGGTTTCGACAAACCCTGACTTTATCTGCCACGTTTCCTGCTCCATACCCCAGCCGACCGCCATGATGTAGTAATAAAACCCATCGTCCTGGGTATCCACCCCGGCGACCAGGGCGGCAACCACGCCACCGCCTGGTACCAGCCCCTCCGGCCTTTTGTCGCGCAGGGCGAGGATTTTCTCCTCTTTCCGTTCGGTGGCGAAATCCTTGAATGCCTCGGCCTTGTATTGGTTGAAAAATATCTGCATGGCGTCCTTGTCTTTACGGCCACGCAGCCAGGCAGCGGCGATCCTCCATAGCGGGATCAACGGCGAGATCCATGCCGGGGAATGGAAACAGATTTTTTCCGGATTTTCCTCCCGCAGGTAATCGAACAGACGCCGGCCATCATCCCGGGCGCGCCAACCGGTATGCATGGCGGCAATCACCGCCATGTCGCGCATGCGGTCAGTCCAGATCGAGGCACACTGCTCGCACACATACCCTGCGGTCTTTTTGAGCTCCATCTCCTTGGGATCGGTCAGCTCCTTGGGGAAAGACCGCATAATGCCGTCGAAAGCCATCAGATGTTCCCTGCCACAGTCCGGGCAGCACACCCAGTAATCAAAAATCACCTGCGCCTCATCGGTCATGTACCGGGTGATGTGCCCGGCCTGATCGGTGGGGGTTGACGACCAAAAGATTTTGTGCGCCATGGGGTAGGCGTTGCACCGCTGCCGGAGGTAATCGCGGAGAGACCCTTCGCTTGTCCCGGCGGTCTTGGCCATCTTGTCAACCTCATCCACCAGCAGATACATGGCGGAGACGTTGGACATCGATGTGACGGACCCTGCCCAGCCCATGTACACCAGCATGGTCAACAGCTTGACCCGCAGGGAGGCCATGTCGTCATCGATGCCGGTGAGCAGCTTTTTCAGCCGCGGGGAGTGCTCGAACATGGGTTGCAGGTAATCGGTGCACCTCTTTTTGGCGGTGTCACGGTCCGGGTAGATGATCAGGGCAGGGCCGGGGCGCATGTCCGAGGCAAAGCCGAGAATGGTTTCCATGCCAGCCGAGCTGGCGCCCTGCGGAGACTTGATGTTGCCGACCTCGCGCACGGATGGGTAAAACGCCGCGTCCATGATGCCGACCATATGGGGCATGAAGTCATTGTCCCACTTGGCTCCCTCAAGCGGGCCATAGGTGACGGTGCGGTGGATGGGAGCCCAGGTTGAGGGCGGAACCATCTTGTGGCGGCGGAGGACGCGGCGCTCGCCCCTGGTAGGCCGGAACTTGATGCGGATACGCTCGGTCCGGTTGCGGAACCGCTCGGGCAGACAGGCCGGGCTGGTGCGGAGGCGGACAACCGGGTTGTCTCTGTCAACACGCTGCGCGAAACCCATCAGGCGTCCGCCTCCAGGATGATGTCGAATTCTATGTCGGCGGCAAAGGCGCTCATCCGCTGAGCGATTTCCTCAAGCATGGCCTCAAGCAGGGCCGGGCCCCTGGTCTTATCCCCTCCCACCAGCTCGATCCAGGCGGCTATATTCTTCTGAGCCATGTGGTTGAGCTGGGCCAGAAGGGCCACCTGCCGTCCGACAATGGCGTTTTCGTACTCCTCTATGGGCACTACCTTGCCCTGTTTCACCAGCAGGGAATGCTCGCGCTCCTGCATCTTGAGGCGGGCGGTGTTGAGATTTATTTCCCGGAGCTCATCCTGCATCTTGTCGAGATGATCACGATCCTTCTCGCCGGTGGCGGCCACCTTGGTATGCAGTTTGGCGTACCGCTTCACCGCCGCCAGGGTAAAGACCTTTTCCCCGCGCTTCTTGCGGAGCAATCCCTCGGTGCAGTGGTCGTAGAACTGCGTCTCGCTGATCTCCCGGCCATTGTCGAGGAGCCAGCGGTAGACTGCCGCCTTGCTTTTGAATTCGGTGGTGGTTTTTCCGGTCATGCCGCAGACCTCAGCAGATTGGAGCCATTGATCCAGTTTTCCTTGTGCGACGCCAGCACCAGCCCCACCTCCGGAGAGTTGAACACCAGATGGGCAAGCCGACAGGATGTTGCCCAGTTGTCCCGGCGCCAGCCCGGGCGGTCCTCCACCACCTGCAGGATGTTTTTATCCTGATAGATGCGCACCGGCTGGCTCTTGAGCAGGGCAAGGAGTTCCAGCACGTCTTGGGGAATTGCGGCAGGCTCTGGCGCAGTTTTTCCACCCGCATGGATCGGCTGGGTTGGCGGCTTGATTGCCGCCGCGGCCAGGGTGGTTTTGGGCTGGGAGCCAAATTTGTGCCGGGTCAGAATCACCGGGGCAAGTCCGCTGAGAATCCACTGCCGAAGATCGACACCTTTTTTGTAGGCGTCGCCCGGGTCCTTGGCCGCGGGCACCGGCCACCGGTCGCAATGGGCATAGGTTTTGCTCCACCGCTTCACCGCCCGGAGTCCGGCCATCTGACCATCCGTGATGGTCTCCTCGGTGATTTCCTCGTAGTCCAGAGTGTTGAGGATCTGCACCGCACCCTGGAACAGCTTGTGGGTTACGGTATCAGGGTGGCCGCCCACAGTTTGCGCGGCGAATACCCCTACCAGATCACCGGCCGCCTGATACACGGCAATGGCGCAGAGCCTGGCCTCCACCACCACGAAGGCGTGGCGGTCTTGGCCAAGGACAAAGGAAGCGTTGCTTCCGCCCTCCAAGAAAACATAGCGAGGGCCGAACTTGTAGCCGTCCGGCTGGCGGATCTGGATGCTCCACACCTCGTGGCCGTGCAGATTAGGGATAACAATGCCCTCCGGGAACCAAACCCACTCCTTGTCCTTGCCGGACTGGTCCTTTTTGGGCGGCAGCTCCCAGGACGTGCGCGGGCGAACGTGGTATTTTCCTGCCTTTCCAGGGTTGTATCCGAGGCGGTGCTTGACCACTGACGCCTTGTCGATGCCGCGGGAGGAGAGGTATGCCAGGGTTTGTGTGTTGGCAAGAATTTGTTCGTGGGCGTAATCGACGAAGGCGAGGGCCTTCTCCCGCCAGATGGCGGTTGGCGCCGTTATCTCCCGGCCGGAGTATTGCCTAGCCTGAGCCGGACGCGGCGCCGGGGAGTGGCAGGAGTCTTTTTGACGGCCTGCGGCCTCGAAGGCGGCGCGGTATTCAACACCCATGAAATCCACCTGAAACTGCACGTTGTCTCCCCACTTGTCGCAGTCGCGGCACCAGTATTCGCCGCCGTCGCGGTTCCGCTGCCGCCAGACGATGAACCGCTTGCTTCCGCCGCAGGCCGGGCAGGGCCCGTGCCATTCCGCTCCGCCGGAAATGATCTCTGTTGGCTCCAAGCCAGCAGCAAGGTACAGGTCTTGGACGTTCATGACCTTTTGGACCTTTTAAGAGTATTTGTGGATATTTTTTTTAAAATGGTCATAGCCCGGCGCAATGTACTTATCTATTTAATAATAAAGACTTTTTTATAATGAATAATTTTCAGATGTGAGATTTTTTTTAAATAAATGATC
>JAJZPC010000029.1 GCA_021811385.1 Deltaproteobacteria bacterium
ATGCCCAGACTGACGGTCAGATAAAAGTCCTGCCCCTGAAGGCTGATCACCGGGGCCAACCCCTCGATGATTCTCTGCGCGGCCAGCAGCACATCCTCCTCCTGCTGCACCCCCTCGAACAAAACAATGAATTCGTCGCCGCCATAACGGGCCACGCTGTCGATCTCCCGCAGGCAGCGGCCAAGCCGGAGCGCCACTTCCTTGAGCAGCAGATCGCCGACCGTGTGGCCCAGACTGTCGTTGATCCGCTTAAAGTTATCCAGATCGAGAAACAGGACCGCCACCTTGTTTTCATCCCGCCGGGCATGGGCCATGGCCACGCCGAGCCGGTCGTGGAAGAGCACCCGGTTGGGCAGGCCGGTCAGGGCGTCATGGTGCGCCTGATACCGCAGCCGCTCTTCGTGCAGCTTGATTTCGGTCATATCATGGAACACGCCGACATAGTTCACGATGGTTCCCTGCGTATCGCGAATGGAAGAGATGATCAACCACTCGGGATAGATCTCCCCGTCCTTGCGCCGGTTCCAGATCTCCCCCTGCCACTGCCCGGTCTCCACCAGGGCGCGCCACATCTCGGAGAAGAATTCGTTTTCGTGCCGCTCCGACTTGAGAAGCCTGGGGTTTTGCCCGATCACCTCCTGTTCCTCGTAGCCGGTAATATCCGTGAAGGCCCGATTTATCCGTTGGATAACGCCATCGGCATCGGTGATCACAATGCCTTCGATGCTGTTTTCAAAGACATTGTCCGACAGCACCAGCTGCCTGGTGGCGTGCTTCGCCTCGGTGATGTCCTGAACAATGCCCATGAGCTGAACAGCCCGACCATGCTCATCCCGCTTGACCTCGGCTTCCGCGTGAATATCCCGCTCCGCGCCATCCGGCCGGATTATGCGAAATTCCAGATTGCCGAAGGAATCTCCGGCCAGCAAACCCTGCAACCAGGTCTGCACCCTGGCCTGATCCTCGGAATGGAGGTACTGGAGAAAACCTTCATAGGTGTAGGTCCGGCTCTCCTTGCCCACCCCGAAAAGGCGGTAGGTCTGTTCGGAACAGACGAGATTGTTTTTGGGGATATCCCATTCCCAGTATCCGAGCCTGGCGATATTCTGGGCCGTGGCCAGACTTTTCTCGCTGCGCCGCAGGCTTTCCTCGATGCGCCCCCGTTCGAGGATCTCCTGATTGAGATCCTCGTTGGTCTTGGCCAGATCCACCGTTCGCTCGATCACGAGTTCCTCAAGGTTTTTCCGGTATTTTTCCAGCTCCGCATAGCTCTTGCCGAGTTCCTCCTTGGAAGAGGAAAGGGCCGCGTTTGCCGTGTGCAGCTCCCGGTGCGCGGCGGCAAAGGTGAAATGCAGCACCAGAAAAGCGATGAGCCCCCCCACAAGGGTCAGGACGATGCTTACCCCCACAAAGGCGTTGAATTCCTCGACAAATTGGGTCACCTCAATGGCCAGGGCAACCCGGCCCACGGTATCTCCCTTAAAATCCGGCAGGGCCAGGCTGGTATCAAAAACATACCAGCGCCCGTCGATCTGCCGCGGAGCGAAATTCCTTCCGGCAAAACGAAAATCTCCCGGCAGATGGCGGAAGACATTATCGCAGCACTGCACCAGGATCTGGTCTCCCAATTCCTGCACCGGATGGCGCGACGAATGCTCCGTCCGGTGCCAACCCGCCTTCTCAAAAAGCAACCCCATCTGCACCCCATGCCCCGGCTCCACGAGCTCCGCAAGCCGATCCGACTTGAAGCCGAATTCAGCTGCGCCAAGATAGGTTTCCCCATCAAAAACAGGCTGGAAAATCTGATAAAAAAGCCCGTCGCGTTTGATTGCATAGCCGGCCAGGGGCTTGTGCCGCCGGGTCACCTCCGCAAGCATGGGGAGTGAGGAAAGATCGTCGCCATACCGCTCGGGCTGGTGCACCCGCAAAAAAGAGCGGTTGTCCGGCGTGTAAAAATGAAAATGAACCAGCAGGGGGTTTTCTTTTTGCAATATCTCGAACAGGGGAAGACACTCGGCCAGCAAGGCGTCCCGGTCGCCTTTGGCAAGGGCGTCGATCAGCGGGGCCCGAGTGGAGGTAAGACTGTGAAGCCTCGACCGGTATGGCGCAAAGGTCTGCTTGGTGGCCAGATCAAAGAGCGTGTGCACATGGTGCTGCTCGGCGGTAATCCGTGTTTCAAAATCGTGATAACGGGATCTAATCCCCCAGAACAAAAACACCCCGGCCAGACAGAGAATCGTTCCCAGCACCACCAGGGTGGCTTTCCATTGTCTCAAGGAAGGCATGCTTGTGTTCTCGCAATCCGCTGATTGGTGGGCGGCGCGACATCTTGCAGACCTGCGCCTTTACTCCCCGGAGCTTTTTTCATCCGGCCTCTCATTTGGCGAGCACCCCCGCGGCGCCGAACAGGGCCCAGCCAAGCTCGTCAGCCGCCTCCCCGCTGTACCCGGAATCCTGTCGCAGACCGGCATAATGGGCCAACAGACGGGTTGCCAGCTTCTTTCCCAACTGCACCCCTTCCTGGTCAAAGGAGTTGATGTTCCAGATGAATCCCTGGAACACCACCTTGGCCTCATAAAGGGCCAGGAGCGCGCCCATGGTGTAGGGCGTCAGCCGATCGGCAAGAAGCACCGAACTCGGACGGTTGCCGGCGAAACGACGGTTGGGGTTTTCGTGCGTCTGGCCGGTGGCCAGGGCAAGGGCCTGGGCCAAAAGGTTTGCCACCAATTTTTCCTGGGAGGTGGTCTGCTCGATGATGAGATCCCGGCCATGCTGGCTGGTGCGAAAGCCGATGAACTCGGCGGGCACGATGGCGGTGCCCTGGTGGATCAGCTGATAAAAGGCATGCTGGCCATTGGTTCCCGGTTCGCCCCAGATGATGGGGCCGCTTTTCCAGGCCAGGGGCTTGCCCTGCCGGGTTACGGATTTGCCGTTGCTTTCCATGTCGCATTGCTGGAGATGGGCGGTAAAACGGACGAGCGCCTGGCTGTATGGCAGGATGGCAAGGGTTTCGCAGCCGAGGAAATTATGGTTCCAGATGCCCAGCAGGGCCAGGAGCAAGGGGGGGTTGCGGAGGATGTCCGGCTCTTCCGCGGCCAGATCCATGGCATTGGCCCCCTTGAGGATCTCCAGAAGATGCGGATATCCCAGGCCAAAGCCGAGCATCACCGCGCCGACCATGGAGGTGGCGCTGTAACGCCCGCCGATGGAGTCGAACATGTAAAAAGAGCGGAGATACCGGGCGGGGTTGTCCATGGGCGAGCCCTTGCCGGTAACGGCAAGAAAATGTCGGCTCGGCTCAAGCCCCGCCTCAACAAAGGCCTTGCGCACCAGTTCCTCGTTGGTCATGGTTTCCAGGGTGGAGCCGCTTTTTGACACCACATTCACCAGGGTCTTGGCAAGATCAAGCCCGGCCAGGGTGGCGGCGGCGTCATCGGGGTCCACATTGCTGATGAAATGCACCCTCCGGCCCGGAATCCCATAGGCGGCCAAGGCCAGATACAAGGCCCGGGGGCCGAGGTCGGAGCCGCCGATCCCAATCTGGACCAAATCGGTGAATGGCTCTCCGGCCGCATTGACAATAGCGCCCGCCTCCAGGGCCGCGAGAAAATCCGCCAGTTTTTCCAGCTCCCCCTTGCTCTGGGCCCGGGCCGCCGCGTCGGACGCCGGAGTGACCGGCCCAAGGATATCGCGGCAGGCGGTGTGCAATACCTGCCGCTCCTCGCTGGGATACCCGTCGATCCGGTTCAGCACCGCGCCCTTTTTCATCAGCAGGAACTGGGCCACGGCCCCGCTCTCCTCGGCAAGCCTTTGCAGGGCGGAAAGCACCGCTTCGTCCACCCGCTGGGTGGAGTACAACAGATCGATCCCGGCCGCATGGGCCTTGTAGCCGCGGATTCTTGCCGGCGAAAGGGCGCCGGGCGCGGCCAGGTCATACGGCGCACGGGCGAGTTCCCCGAGCTCTCCCCACGCCTTCATCGCATTGAAATCACGAGAAAAATACCTTGACGCCTCGCAGTGTTCCCCGGTTCCGGCTGGCTGCCCCATAAAAAAAATCCCCATTCACATCAGAATTTCATGGATATACGAATAAAAAATGTTAAAAAATAATATGTTATCTGCTACATAATAATGTTAATTATCTTTTGCTTGAAATGTACCGCTCCCTTGAGAGTGTATATTATCACAACCGGGCCATATCATTGCACAAGACTTATACGGTTGCATATTTTTTTCCTGCGGCGCAACGGGCGGAAACCCCTGTCTCTTGCCTGGCCGAGAGTGTTGACCATCCGATTCTTCTTTTCACTCTAACCTCCAGGGAATACGGGACACGCCATGGAAACAGTTGCCGCTGAAAAGGAACTTTTTCGCTCCTGCGAGATCATCTTTGGACCGGAACTCACCATCTCCCGGGAATTTCTCGATTATCTCCAGCTTTCCGGCATCAAAAGCGCCTACCGCAAGCGGGCCATGGAAACCCACCCGGATCGGGCCGCCCTTGAAAACGAGCGGGTGCAGCGGCAACGCCATGACCTGTTCCATTCGGTGCAGGAGGCCTACGAAAACCTGATCACCTTTCTGGACGCCAAGGAAAAAGGCTTTTGCCTGCCTCCCCCTGCCCGGCAACCGCAGCCCCGAACCCGGCCATCCCGCCCGGCGTCGGCCAAACCCCAGCGGCCCCGGCCGACAAAAACGGACAAGACCGCATCCGGTCCCCGCCCGCACGCCAAAACCAACACCCAGACAAAGACCGATTTCAGGACCACTTCCGGCCAGCCCTCCATGTTCTGGGATACGGAAAGCCTCTACCAGGGGCCCCTGCCGAACCGCCGCCTGCTCCTTGGCCATTTCCTCTACTACTCCGGCCTGATCAACTGGCGGACCATCATCCAGGCCCTCATCTGGCAACGCACCGAACGGCCGCGCCTGGGAGAAATCGGCCAGCGCTTCGGGCTGCTCAACGAGGCGGATGTGGTGCATATCCTTCGCAACCGCCCCACCTTGCAGCCTTTCGGCCAGACGGCCATGGACCTGGGGTTGCTTTCCCAGCCGCAGCTCCAGATGCTCGTTTCCCACCAGAAACGGCTGCAAAAAAAGTTCGGCGAATTTTTCCTGGAAAAACAGATTCTCGAACCCAATGAGTTGCGCATCCTGCTCCAGCAATATCAAGAGCACAACGCCAGCATCTCCGGCCCGATGTACGGCTCCGCTTTCCGGCGCTGATGCTGCTGTTGATCCTGCCCTTTTCGGCGCACCGACGCCATGCCGCGCCGCCGAACACACCTCTTCCCGCCAGGCCGCGAATCGCCTCCAATGTACAATAATCTCATCTATCTCCTGGTCGTCATCCTGATTCTCACCACCGGGGGTGTTCCCGAGCAGCCACAAATTCCATGGCCTGTCGCCTTGCTGCTCTTTGGCGCCAAGGGAATTTTCTTCAACCAGCTGGCCCGGTATTTTTTCCGGCGCAATCCCGACGACACGGCGGCCCGCTATCTTGCCGTGGAGCAGCGACTCTCCATCCTGGCCATCGTTTTTCTGGCCGTGGACATCTTTCTGCTGGAGGGACGCTACTACCTGAGCCGGCTGCCGCTTGCCGAAGAGCTCCCGGTTCTTGCCCATCTGGCTGGAATCCTCATTTTCTTCGGCTATCTCTGCCTCATCTGGCTGGCAGGACTGCCCAGCTATCGGAGGATTTTCACCAGATTCCTTACCGCCCGCTCGTTTCTTGCGGCAAACCTCAAGATCAATCTCGCCATTCTTCTGCCCTGGCTCATCATCTCCTGCCTGTTCGACCTTATCCAGCTTGCCCCCTTTCCGCTGCTGAAAGAGTTTCTCGCCTCGCCCTGGGGCGAACCCATCCTGGTGCTGCTCTCGCTCTTCGGCCTGATCTTTTTCCTCCCCCTGGCCATTGTCCGCCTCTGGGGCTGCACCCCGCTCCCCCAGGGTCCGGCGCGAACGCGCATTGAGGAGTTCTGCCGCAGCCAACGGCTGCGGTTCGCCGACATCCTCCTCTGGCCACTGTTCGAAGGACGGATGCTGACCGCCGGGGTCATGGGCCTTACCGGCCGCTTCCGCTACCTCCTGGTCACCCCCGCCCTGCTCGAAGCCACGACCCCGGAGGAAATCGAAGCGGTCATGGCCCATGAGCTGGGGCATGTCAAACGGTACCATCTCCAGCTCTACCTGTTTCTCTTTCTCGGCTTCGGCCTGCTGGCCCAGGTGAGTTCGGCGCCGCTGCTCCTGCTCCTGCTCAGCTCGGACCTTCTGTATCAGGTGATCACCCTGACCGGCAAGGCTCCGGACACCATCCTGGCCCTGGCCGGCGCCTTCATTCTCTTTGCCCTGATGCTTGTCTATTTCCGCTTCATCTTCGGTTTTTTCATGCGCAACTTTGAACGGCAGGCGGACCTCCATGCCCTGAGCGCCATGGGACACGCCTCCCCCCTGATCCGGGTCTTTGAAAAAATCGCCCTGCTCAGCGGCAATATCAGGGATCTGCCCAGCTGGCACCATTTCGGCCTGGGCCAGCGCATCGACTTTCTCCGCCGCTGCGAAACGAATCCGGGCCGGATTCCCCGCCATCACCGCAAGGTGCATCTGGCCTTGCTCCTCTATACGCTGGTAATGCTGACGGGCGCCCTTGCCGCCTGGCACATGCCCCAAGATCTTCTCGGCGAAGCCCCGAAGGCCCGATTCGTCGAGGCGCTGATCCGGCAAAAAATACGGGAGCAGCCGGACAATGGCCTCTGGCTCCAGCTCCTGGGGGATCTGCATTACAGTCTCGACCGGGAAGAGGAGGCCTTGAATGCCTACGGGCAAGCGCTCCGCCTTGCCCCTGCCAACACGGAGGCCCTGAACAATCTCGCCTGGCTCCTCCTCACCGCCAAGGACACGCGGTTGCGCAACCCGGAACAGGCGCTGATCCTTGCCCAAAAAGCAGCGGCGGAAAACAGAACGCCCCACATCCTCGACACCCTGGCCACGGCTTACTGGGCAAACGGCAACCGCGAAGAGGCGCTGGCCCTTGAAACGGAAGCCCTTGCCATAACAAGGACGCACAAGGAGTTTTATCGCAGCCAGATGGAAAAATTCCGCGCCGGCCGATATTCATCCTCCACCCGTTTCCCGGATGCAGGGCAGGACTTAGAGACTCCAGGAGGGAACAAATGACGACGCAGGGCCTGGTCATGATCAATACGGGGCACGGCAAGGGAAAAACCACGGCTGCCTTCGGTCAGGCGTTGCGGGCGGCAGGGCAGGGGCTGAAGGTCTGCATCATCCAGTTCATCAAGGGGGAGACCAAAACCGGCGAGGCGCTCGCCCTTGCCTCGGCCTTTCCCGGCCAGGTTGAGCTGCATCTCGCCGGCACCGGCTTTACCTGGAAGCAGGACATGGAAACCGTGAAAGCGGCAGCCCTGGCAGGCTGGCAACTCGCCAGGGAAAAAATCTCAAGCGATGCCTACGACCTGATCGTGCTCGACGAACTCACCTACCTGATCGGCTTCGGCATTCTCACGGAAGAGGAGGTCATCGCCCTGTTTCGGGAGCGACCGCAACGATTGCATCTGGTCATCACCGGCCGCGATGCCGGCCAGGGGCTCATCGAATACGCGGATCTGGTCACCGAGATGCGGGCCATAAAACACCCCTTTCAACAGGGGATCAAGGCCCAAAAGGGGATCGAGTTTTAAAGACCGGCCCGGCCCAGAACAAAAGAAAGATCCGCCAGGGAATCCCCCTGCTTCAGGGCCTGGCCGATGGCTCGGCCAAAGGCGAAGGCCTCCTCCTGCTGTTCCCGGCTATGCCCGTAACGCGGATAATACCGGCTAAACCATCCGGACCGCTCCGGCACCCGCCCGGCAAGCTTCAGGAATACCCCGACGGTCCGCCAGGGCTCCTTGCTGGGATGGGAAAAAACCATCCGGTTGACTACCTTGGCCCCGCAACGCGCAAGCTGGAAGCGCAGGCTCAGCCAGTGCATCCGCCAATAGCCCCGGCAGGAAATCAGGGGGAGAACCTGTTGGCCGCCAAAAAGACTTGCCCCATCCCGGTCAAGCAGGGAGAGGACCGGACCGCTGGGATTATAAGACCAGGTGGGGCCGGCCAGGACAATCAGATCATAGCGCTCCCGACAGACGGGGGGCAGCGGCTGAATGGGCATTCTCACCCGCAGAAAGGTGATGAGCATCATGAACAGGGTGGCGGGCACGGTGCCGATGGGAAACTTACGCGGCGCGAGGGGCTGAAGCCGCTCGCAGACCACCTGCACCCCCTGCGCCTCAAGACCTGCGCCAAGTCGATGCACAAGGCCGCTGGTCTGGGCGCTGAGCGAATAATAGAGGATAAGAACCCTCACCGGTTGGGAATCCGCGGGCTGCATTCTTTTTTCACTGCACCATTGATGAAAAGACCGGGCTCTCTGCCGCCGAACCGGCCTTGCTGTTGCTCTTTTTCATTCCGGCCTCGGACAATATCGGGTAAAATTCCTTATACCATATATAATGATATCCCTGAAGAGGGAAACCTGCCCCAACCGGGCGAATACGAGATCCCCGGCCGATCCCCTCAACCCCGGATATGCAAGCCATGCCTGAAACACACGAAATAATCATTGTCGGCGCGGGCCTTTCCGGTTTGAGCGCCGCCCATTTCCTGCGCAACGGCGCGCCCGGCCTGGACATCCTCATTCTTGAACAGGATGGCCGCCCCGGCGGCGCAGTCCGCTCCTTCAAGGAACAGGGATACCTGGCCGAATGGGGGCCCCACGGCTTTCTGGACAACAATCCGGCCAGCCGCGCCCTGCTCGGCGAGACCGGCCTGGACCGCATTGCCCAGAAAGCCCCGCTGGGCAGCTTTGTCCGCTACGTCTGCCACCAAGGACGGTTGGCGCAGCTGCCCCAGAAACCACCGGCCCTGCTCACGACCCCCCTCTTGTCCCCGCTGGGAAAATTGCGGCTGCTGGGCGATCTTTTCAAGAAACCGCGTCTCGAAGAGCAAAGCGTCGGCCAGTGGGCCGCATACCGCTTCGGCGCCGAGATCCTGCCCCTGGTGGATGCCGCGATCACCGGCACCTTTGCCGGGGATTACGAACGGATCAGCATCGATGCGGTGATGCCGGGAGTGCGGGCTCTGGAAAAAGAAGCGGGGTCGGTGCTGAAAGGACTGCTCAAAAAAAAGAAAGGCGCACAGGGCGGGATGCTCCCGGCCATGACCAGCTTTCCGCAAGGCATGGAACAGCTCATCACCACCCTGGCCGCCGGGGCGAACATCACCTACCACAGCCCGGTGCGGGCAATCAACCGCGTAAACGACGCCTGGGAGATACACGCCGAGGCCACAACCTACCGGGCGGCCACCGTCATTCTCGCCCTGCCGGTCAACCGGACCCTGGGGCTGCTGGCCTCCCACGCCCCGCCCCTGGCCGAAATCCCCACGGCGCGCATCGCCACCGTGGCCCTGGGCTTCACGGGCAAGGCGCAGGTGCCCTTCGGCTTCGGTTATCTGGCTCCGGAACGGGAAAAACGTTTTGCCATGGGGGCGCTTTTTTCCACCCATATGTTTCCCGGCCGCGCCCCCAAAGGAGGAGTGCTGATGGAGGGTCTGGTCGGAGGCCGCCGCCATCCGGAACGGCTGGAGCTGTCCGACGGGGAGTTGGTGAGCCGCATCTACGATGATCTGAGGCAGCTGATTCCCCTGCCCGAGCCCCCCTGTTTCAGCCGGGTCTTGCGCGGCGACAGCGGTATCCCCCAACTGGAAATGGGCTATCCCGCGCTTTTGGCCTGGAAGGATTCCCTGGAACGGAACCTGGACGGTTTGCACCTCTGCGGCTTCGGCTGGGAAGGAATCGGCATGAACGACATGATGAAGACGGCCAAGACGGTGGCCGACAGGATACTGCACCGGGTGGGCGTCAAGAGACAAGCGCCCGAGGTCAGGCCGGTCTATTTCTAACCGTTCATCTCGGCTTCAGCGCCGGCTGCGGCGCTCGTTTGCTTGACCAGGCAAGGGAATACTGCGCCATGGTTTTCTCAAAACATTCCGGGCAGAAGCCATGGGATATCCGGACCTCGGACTCAACCAGCTGCTCGAGCCAGTCCCCCTTGCACTTTACCCTGCGACACACACAACAGACCGTCCGCATATCCCCCCCCTTGTCGTGATCTCCCCAGGCCCCCGCCCCGGGATTATTACCGCGCCCTGCTCAACACCTCATCCCTGATTTTTCAAGCGTTCCACCAAGTGCTCCACCTGCCCGCGGATGGAACCGCTACGGACAATGGCTTCGGTAATGACCCGGATGGAATGCACCACCGTCGAGTGATCGCGATTAAACGCCTTGCCGATCTCGGACAGCGCTTCCTCGGTGAGCTTCCTGGCCAGATACATGGACACCTGCCTGGGGAAGGCGATCGTTTTTTTCCTGCCTTTCGACTGCATCTCTTCGATGGAAACATCAAACTGCCCGGCCACGAAATTACGGATCAACACGGAGGACAGCTCCTGCCGCTGCCCGATAATCCCGGCGACAATCTCCTTGACCATGTCCATATCCGGCACACTCTTGTGCAGGGAGGCCTTGGCCTTGAGGCCGATGATGGCGCTTTCCACGCGCCGGATATCCCCTTGGATACGGTCGGCCAGAAACTCGATGATCTCTCCGGAGAGCGGCAGCTTGTTGTTGCGGGCCTTGCGTTCGATAATCAGGCAACGGGTTTTGCGATCCGGAGGGTTGATGGTGGTGATCAGCCCGGAGGAAAGCCGGGAACGCACGCCGTCATCGATATCCGGAATGTTGCGGGGAGAAACCGCCCCGGTGAAGATAACCCTCTTCCCGCAATCCATCAGGACATCCAGGGCCTCGGCCAGCTCGGCCTGGGTCTTGGTCCGGCCGGCAAGGGACTGCACATCCTCCATCAGCAGCACATCACACTGATGATGGTATTTATCCTTGAATTGCTCCATGGTGTTGTTCTTGATGCTGCGCACCATTTCGGAGGTCAGCTGCTGGGAGGTGACATAGTGCAGCCGGGTGCCCGGGGAATGGCTGGTGATATGATGGGCCACCGCATGGGTGAGATGGCTTTTGCCCAGCCCCGTTCCCGCCTCGATGAACAGACAGGGACTCAGGGCGGAATCGCCGTTGGCCATGGCCTCGCAGGCCGAATAGGCCAGGGCGTTGGACTCGCCGACCATGAACTCGGGAAAGGTATAGCGCGGGTGCAGGGTTCGCACCGTGGACCGCGCCACGGGCATGCTGGGCAACCGCAGCTGGCTCTGTTTCTTTTCCGGCGGCGCGGGTATGGCCTTGCCCACCGAAAGCTTGATTGCCTCGCCGGTAAAGCCGACATCCTGCAAGGCGTCCTGAATATCGGTCAGATAGTTGTCCCTGACCCAGGAGCAGAAATAGGGGTCAGGCCCAGCCAATTCGACGCTCTGGGCATCGTCATGGACGCATTGCAAGGGTTCGATCCACAATTTGAAATCGTGATCGGAAAATTTTTGCGACAAAACACTCTTAACTCGCTGCCAAAGCATCTTTTTCCCCTGGTTCAGTCACGAAAAAACAACCGATTAAAGCGAATTGAGACCGCTGAGATAATTTCTGCCCGTTTTTTTAAAGGAAAACCCCACCCCCTGTCAAAACCGTTCTCGACGAATTTCCTCCCCATGGCCGCCGGAGTTTTCAACACCCCACAACCCCGCGCAAACGGGAGAAAATCGCCTGGAAAGCCTCTAAAAACTGGATATTTCGCCTCTTTTGCAGCCAGCCTTAAAAAGCGCAAAATTCCATGCGGTTACACCGGGGACGCGAAAAGAAAACATCATTTCATTAACCACTAAACATTATACATTTCTCTTCATAGCTCTACATTACTCCTATTATCTCATTTTATCTTCTCGGCAACCCCCGCCATTTTTTCTTCCTCCGGCATGCCCCTGTTCTGTCGGATTTTTCCCGGAAATCCTTTTTATGCTATACTGAATAAACTTTTATCCCTAAGGAGCCCAACCATGGACCCAGCCAACCTTATCCCGACCCCCGACACCATTCCGGCTCCCTGGGGGTTCTTCGAGATTCTCCTGATCCTGACCTTTTTCGCCCACCTTGTTTTCATGAACGCCATGCTGGGGAGTGCCCTGATCGGGCTGGTCAGGGAAATGCGGGCAACCCCCGCCGACCCGCCGCCCTGCCGGGATATCGCCTCCACGCTGCCATACACCATCGCCTTTGCCGTGAACTTCGGGGTGGCCCCCCTTCTTTTTCTCCAGGTGCTCTACGGCCACTTCATCTATACCAGCTCCATCCTCATGGGGGCATACTGGCTGTCCGTCATCGGGTTGCTGATTCTCGCCTATTACAGCGCCTATCTTTATAAGATGGGGGCTGACCTGCCACAGGCCGCCAGAAAGCGGGCCCTGGCCACGAGCATCCTGTTGCTGCTCATCATCGCCTTTCTTTTTGTCAACAACATGACCCTGATGCAGACGCCGCAAAACTGGAGCGCCTATTTCAACCGGCCGGACGGCACCCTCCTGAACCTGACCGAGCCGACCCTGCTTGCCCGCTACCTCCACTTCATGGTGGCCTCGGTGGCCACGGGCGGTCTTTTTCTGGCGATTCTCGCCTCTTTTCAACAGAAAAACGGTACGCCCGGGGCGGAAAAACGCTTGAGCGGCGGAATGCAATGGTTCACCTACGCCACGGTGGCTGAAATCGGCACCGGCATCCCCTTTCTTTTCTCCATGCCCAAAAACGTCCACCAGCTCTTTGTCGGCGCCTCCCCCCTGCATACCATCCTTTTTGCAGGCTCCCTGGTCGCGGCCTTCTTCTGCCTCTATTACGGCAACAAGGAGCGGGTCTGGCCCGCAACCTTCGCCATGGGCGCAACCATCCTTTTCATGGTGCTGGTGCGGGATCTGGCCAGACAGGCATATCTGGCCGAATATTTTCATCCCGCCGACCTGCGGGTCGTGCCGCAGTGGTCGCCGATGTTGCTCTTCCTGGCCATCCTGGTGATCGGGGTCGCGGTGGTCATCTACATGCTCAGGCTCGCGGCCCGGGTGCCCGGGGAGGTGCGCTGATGAATTATCCCGTCTGGCAGTTGGATTTTTCCGGCGGCGGCCTGCTCATCGCCCTGATCGCCGTCCTCCATGTGTACATCTCCCATTTCGCCATCGGCGGGGGACTTTTTCTGGTGCTCACCGAGATGAAGGGATACCGGGAGGGCTCGCAGCCCATTCTGGACTACACCCGGCAACACACCAAATTCTTCCTGCTCCTCACCCTGGTGCTGGGCGCCATCACCGGGGTGGGCATCTGGTTCACCATCGCCCTCATCGCCCCGGCCGCCACCTCCATCCTCATCCATAATTTTGTCTTCGGCTGGGCCATCGAGTGGGTCTTTTTTCTCGGGGAGATCGTGTCCATCCTCATCTACTACCAGACCTTCGGCCGCATGGAGCGGCGCAGCCATCTCATCATCGGCTGGCTCTATTTCATCTTTGCCTGGCTCTCCCTCTTTGCCATCAACGGGATCATCGGCTTCATGCTCACCCCGGGCGAGTGGCTGACCACCGGCAACTTCTGGGACGGCATCTTCAACCCCGCCTTCTGGCCGGCCCTCTTCTTCCGCACCTTCCTCTGCCTGATGCTGGCGGGGCTGTATGGCTTTCTGACCTCCACCGGGATCAAGGAAGAAGCCTTTCGGTTGCGCATGGTCCGCTACTGCGCCGCCTGGCTCCTTGCCCCCTTTCTGCTCTTCCTGGCCTCGGCCTGGTGGTATGTCCAGGCCCTGCCCGAACCGCAACGGGCATGGATTGTCAACTTCAGCCCGGAACTGGCCCCCTTTCCCGTTGTTTTCCTCTGCGTTTCGGCGCTTCTTTTTCTCGGCGGCCTGATCATGGTGATCCGGCTGCCCAAAACAGCCACCCGCTCCCTGGCCGTGATTCTCCTGCTCCTGGGCATCACCTACATGGGCGCCTTTGAGTACATCAGGGAGGGCAGCCGGCGGCCCTTCACCCTGTACGGGCACATCTACGCCAATTCCATCCTGGTGAAGGATCTCGACACGGTCCAGACCCAGGGCATCCTGGCCTCGGCCAAATGGGTCAACAAGGAAATAACCGAGGAAAACCGGCTGGTGGTTGGCCGGCAGCTCTTCAACATCATGTGCTCCCCCTGCCATTCCGTTGGCGGCCCCATGCGGGATATAAAAAAGATGAGCGCCAAATACGAATCGGTCTATGCCATGGAGGCCGAGATAAGCGGCCAGGGCAAACTGATCCGCTGCATGCCGCCCTTCCCCGGCAACGCCCAGGAACGCCACGCCCTGGCCACCTTTATTATTGAAGGGCTGCACGGCAGAAAACCCCTGGCCACGAAAACCCTGCCGCTGCACACCCCCCCGCTCGCCCCGCTGCCCTTTGACCCGGAGGCATCCGAGTATGTCCTGCTTGCCTGGAACAACCTCGGCATGCACAGCATAAGCGATGCGGACGGCGTTTTCAGCCTCATGCCCCCGGCAAACGACCTCTTTGCCCAGCTCATAAAGCGCGGGCCAACCCCGGAAGTGGTCACCCAGGGGGTGGCGCTTTCCTTCCGGATGGGGCCCGGCTTTGAAAAACCCGCCCTCCAGGTGGGATTCTGGAAGGATCTGCCTTCCCTGTTCGGCATGACCCTGCCCGACAACATCGGCCTTTCCGGCCAGGGTCTTTCCGGCGCCATGCAACTCAAGAAAGGAGGCAAGGCCTTTATCGCGGAAAAGGTTCCGGTGGTTCCCTATCCCGCCCAGGGGGGGTACCAGCCTTACCCGACCGTCACCATCGAGGCACGGGACAAGGGGACCAACACCCTTCTCGCCACCACCCGCATGGTGGCCCCGGTCGCAACCGAGATGGGCTGCAAGACGTGCCATGGCGGGGGCTGGCGCAAAGGGACGGCCGGGATCTCGGCCGCCACGGCGCAAGACATCCTGGCCATGCATGACCGGTTCAACAAGACCAGCCTGGCAGCCCAGGCCAAGGCAGGCAAGCCGGTCCTGTGCCAGGGCTGCCACCCGGACCCGATGCTGAACGCCCCCGGCAAGCCAGGATTGCTCAACCTCTCCGCCTCCATCCATGGCTTCCATGCCAACTTTCTCGGCGGCCGGGGAGCCGAGGCCTGCGCCCTCTGCCACCCAAGCAGCCCGCAGGGCGCCACCCGCTTTCTCCGCGGCATCCATCACGAGGCCGGGCTTGACTGCACCACCTGCCACGGCGCCTTGGAGGACCACGCCCTTTCCCTCCTCCTGGCCGAAAAAAAGGCGGGCAAACCCGGGGCGGCGCGACTGATGCAACATCTCACACCGCAAGGAGCGGCCGGCCTTGCCGGAATACAACCGCGCACCCCCTGGTTGCAACAACCGGATTGCCTGACCTGCCATGTGAACTTTGCCCCTCCGGAAACAGACAGCGCCTTCGGCGCCTGGACCGCCGGGGCCGACACCCTCTACCGCAACCGACAGGACGACTCGGGCAGCATCCATTGCGCCGCCTGCCACGGCAGCCCCCATGCCGAGTATCCCGCCGGCAACCCCTACGAAAAGGAGCGGGACAACTTCGGCCCCCGGCAGTACCAGGGCAACCCGTACCCGATAGGCGCCAACCGCAACTGCAAGGTCTGCCATACCATTGACATGGACACGGACATGCACCACCCCAACTCCCTGGGCATGATGCGAAACACCAGGGAGTAGCAGGAACCACTCTTCCGGTTTTCATGTCGCCCCGCTCCCTTGCACAGGAGCGGGGCGACATCCTTCGTGCGACATTCCCTGGCGACGTCTCCCCGCAAATCATCCCTCCCCAAACCCGCTGTGTTTTCTTCGGATTCAAAAGTTCGGGTTGCATAATTTTATTATAAAGCCTAAAAAAGATATTGACTTCTTAACCGCGCCTTTTTATTATTGCTCCTCATCGGCAACAATCACGATACAGCACCATGGAGAACACCCATGCCCACAATTCTGCTCCGCGAAATGCAGAAAGACCAGTCCGGCACCATCACTGCGGTCAAGGTCGGAGGCGAGCTCGGCCGGCGCATCCGCGACATGGGCATTGTCCCCGGCACCCGCATCACCATCATGGGCCGGGCTCCGCTCTACGATCCGGTGGCGATCAGAATCATGGGCGGCACCCTGACCTTGCGCAACAGCGAGGCGGATTATATCGAAGTGGAACCCGCCTGATTTCCCCGGAAGGACACAAGACCATGTCGAAAACCATCACCATAGCCCTGGCCGGCAACCCGAACGCGGGCAAGACCACCCTGTTCAACACCCTGACCGGCGCCCGCCAGCATGTGGGCAACTATCCCGGCGTCACCGTGGAAAAAAAAGCAGGGGCGTACATCTTTCCCTCCGGTGAGCAAGCCACGATCGTCGACCTGCCCGGCACCTATTCCCTCACCGCCTATTCGGTGGAAGAGGTGGTGGCCCGCGACTATCTGGTGCAGGAAAAGCCCGACGTGGTCATCAACATCACCGACGCCTCCAACCTGGAACGCAACCTCTATCTTTCCACCCAGCTTCTCGAGCTTGGCGTGCCCATGATCATCGCCCTCAACATGATCGACGTGGCCCAGGATCGCGGCATCACCCTTGATGCGCAAAGGCTCTCCGACCTCCTCAAGGTGCCGGTCATCCCCATCCTCGCCCGATCCGGCAAAGGCACGCCCGAACTGATGGGGAACGCCCTGGAGCTGGCCAGAAAGAACACCCCCTGGAACCCCCTGCACATCTCCTACGGCGAGGACGTTGACCTCGCCCTGCGGACCATGGCCGAATGCATCAGCGAAGCCGGGTTCATGACAGACAGCTACACCCCCCGCTGGCTGGCGCTCAAGTACCTGGAAGGAGACAGCCAGATCCAGGAAAAGGGGCGCAAAAACAACCCGACCGTGGACGCACAACTCCAAGAGATCGTGGCCAGGGTCTCCGCCCATCTCCACCAGACCATGGAAACCTATCCCGAGGCCATCATCGCCGACCACCGCTACGGCTACCTCAAATCCGTGCTCCGCCAGGAGGTGATCACCCATAAATTCGACATCGACCGGCTCCACGCCTCGGACCGGATCGACAAGGTGCTGACCAACCGCTTCCTGGGGCCGCTCATCATGCTGGGTGTTCTTTTGGGCCTCTACAAATTCACCTTCACCTACAGCGCGCTGCCCGTTGCCTGGATCGAGACCTTTTTCGGCTGGCTGGGCACCATCCTGAGCGGCCTGCTGCCGGACGGCCACCTGAAATCCATGCTCATCTCCGGGGTCATCGACGGGATGGGCGGGGTGCTCGGCTTTGTGCCGCTGATCATGTTCATGTTTTTCGGCATCGCCATCCTGGAAGACTCGGGCTACCTGGCCCGGGTCGCCTTCATGATGGACCGGGTCTTCCGGATCTTCGGGCTGCACGGAAGTTCGGTCATGGCCTACATCGTTTCCGGCGGCATTGCCGGGGGCTGCGCCGTGCCCGGGGTCATGGCGGCCCGCACCCTGCGCTCCCCCCGGGAGAGGCTGGCCACCCTGCTCACCGTCTCCTTCATGAACTGCGGGGCCAAGCTGCCGGTGCTCGCCCTGCTCACCGCCACCTTCTTTTCCAACAACCAGGCCCAGCTCATGTTCCTCCTGACCCTGCTGGCCTGGGGGGTGGCGCTCACCGCCGCCAAAGTCCTGCGGCTCACCGTACTGCGCGGCGAATCCACCCCCTTTGTCATGGAGCTGCCCCCCTACCGCTTCCCCACCTTCCGGGGGCTGCTCATCCACACCTGGGAAAGAACCTGGCAGTACATCAAGAAGGCGGGCACCACCATCCTGGCCATCTCCATCCTGATCTGGGCCATGATGACCTTTCCGGGCTTGCCGAAATCGGAAGAAGAGTTCTTCGCCCAACAACGCCAAGAGGTAACCGCCTCTGCCGACCAGACGACGGAGGCGCTGTCCCTCAAGGAAAAGCTGGCCGCCATCGACACCGCCCAGGCGGGCAGCAGTCTGCGCCACTCCCTGGCAGGCAGAATCGGCACAGCCATGGAATCAGTCAGCTGGCTGCCGGGCTTTGACTGGCGGACCAACATCGCCCTGGTCGGCGGGTTTGCGGCCAAGGAGGTCATCGTCACCACCCTGGGCACAGCCTATTCCCTGGGCGAGACCGACCCGGAGGCGAACGGATCCCTTGCCGAAACCCTGGCACGGGATCCGCACTGGAACCCGGTGGTGGCCCTGGCCCTCATTGTTTTCGTGATGTTTTACGCGCCCTGCTTTGTCACGGTAGTGTGCATCTCCCGAGAATCCGGCTCCTGGAAATGGGGGGTTTTCTCCATCTGTTTCAACACCGGTTTCGCCTTTTTGCTGGCCACCCTGGTCTATCAGGGCGGCAGGGCGCTGGGGTTTGCCGGATAACACCAACCGAGCGCAAGGAGGGACGCCATGTGGCAGAACATCCTCATCCTTTTGATCATCGCGGCCTGCATGTTTTTTCTCGGCCGCCGCATCCGCCGCCAGCTTGGCGGAAGCAAAACCGGCTGCGGATGCTCGTGCAGCGGCTGCGATGATCCGTCCGCAAAAACAAAGGGTTGCGCAACAAAAACCACACGCGCCTTGCATTAAGACGATAAATAGTCTATATCGGCTATACCTATCCGAATCAATAGCCGAGAAAGGGGAGCTTTCCCATGGACATTCATCGTCTCGAGGTCTTCTGCAAGGTCGTTGAGCTGAAGAGCTTTACCAAGGCAGCCGAGGCCAGTTTTCTTTCCCAGCCCACGGTGAGCGAACATATCCGCAGCCTGGAGGAGATGCTCGAAGAACGGCTGGTGGACCGCTTGGGCCGCGAAGCCCTGCCCACCCAGGCAGGCCGGATCCTGTACAAATACGCGAAAAAGATCATCCGCCTCCGCCAGGAGACCATGCAGGCCATGGCCGGTTACCGCGGCGAGATGGCCGGCCATCTCGCCCTCGGGGCCAGCACCATCCCCGGGGCCTATGTCCTGCCGCAACGGATCGGCGCTTTCAAACGGCTCCATCCCGCCATCCAGATCACCCTTTCCATCGGCAACTCACGCACGGTGGCGGACGGGGTTCTGGCCGGAGACACCGAATTCGGCGTGGTCGGCGCCCGTTGGAGCGATCCGGCCCTGGAATGGCGGGAAATCCTTGACGATGAACTGGTCCTGGCCGTGTATCCGAGCCATCCCCTTGCCGGGGAAAACGCAGTGGAACCCACCCGGCTGCTCGACGAACCGATGATCATCCGGGAACGGGATTCCGGCACCCGCCGGGTCGTGACCCAGCTCCTCGAAAAACACCTGGATCTTTCCCGGCTGCGGATCGTGGCCGAGATGGGCAGCACCGAGGCGGTCCGCCAGGGGATCAAGGCCGAGGTCGGCATCGCCATCCTCTCCCGCCGGGCCGTGGCCGAGGATATCGAACGCGGCACCCTGGTGGCGGTGGACTTGGCCGGCATCCGCCTCTCGCGCCCGTTTTACCTGGTCACCCGCAAGAACCGGCAGCCCTCCCCCATCTGCAGCACCTTTCTCGCTTTCTTGCAGCAAACGCCTGCCTGATCGGGGTGCGCCCCACAGCCTTGACTTGAATCAAGGCGTTCCGCCTTTTTCCGCGCTACTGTCGCCAAACAATCATACTTAGAGGTGAGCCATGCAGTGGGACAAGGATGCGGAACAGGCGGTGGCCGACGAGCCTTTTTTCGTTCGCAAGCGCGTTACAAAAAGGGGGGAGACCGAGGCGCAAGGCTTTACCGTGAAGGCTTGTTTTGGGCAGAGCGACTGCCCAAACCGCATCGACACCGGGGAGGATCCGAGCAAGCGGATTGAGGCGCTGTTGCGCACACACAACCTCAAGGAATTCATGCAAGGCCGGGTCTCCGGCCCGCTCAAGCCGCACCACGGGTTCCGGGTCACCATGGCCGACTGCCCCAATGCTTGCTCCCGTCCCCAGATTGTCGATATCGGCCTGATCAGCGCCGCCCTTCCCGCACCGGGCGACTCCCCCTGCTCGGAGTGCGGGGCCTGCCTTGGCGCCTGCCGGGAAGAAGCCATCTCCCTGGCCGGGCCGGAACCAGGGCCGCAGTTCGACTGGCAACGCTGCCTGGCCTGCGGCCAATGCGCCCGGGTCTGCCCGACCGGCGCCATCACCCAGGGTCTCACCGGTTACCGCATCCTCTTGGGCGGCAAACTGGGCCGCCACCCGCGGCTTGGCCGGGAACTTTCCGGGATCTTTTCCGCGGAAACCACCCTTGCCATCATCGAAACCTGCCTCACCCATTTCAAGAGGGAAAACAAACACGGAGAACGGTTCGGCGAGCTGCTCAACCGCACCGGCCTCGGTTTTCTCGCCCCCTACACCCTCAAACCCGCCTGAATATCCGCAGAAAATTTCATCGAGGGCTCCTGATAAACTTGTTGCCGAACAGAACAATGTGCGTTATAAATCCCATCTCAAATTCATGCGCCCGTAGCTCAGCTGGATAGAGTGTCGGACTACGAATCCGCAGGTCGCACGTTCGAATCGTGCCGGGCGCACCAATAAAATCAAGCACTTAGCTCGTTTTGAGTTAGGTGCTTTTTTGTTTTATTGCTCCATAGGGTCGCCATAGGGTCAGCCATCGGGAAAAAGTGAGTGGTTTTTCTGTGCCGTTCATCATCTGCCTTCGAGCGCTGGCCACATACGTGGCCGACAAAAACCAAACCTCCACCCAGCGCCATGGAACGAAGGAATGTCACCCTGCTTGCGGCAGAGTGACGAAACGGGCCAGTGGCGCATCTTGTGGCGGACCACGCAAAACGAATCAAGCTGGCTCAGCCTGCGACTTCCACGGAATTGATGGCAACCCCGGCGCATCTACACAGAGCCGGAGGCGATTCATCGCTTGAATCCGGGAATGGGCAGAGGACGCAGACTGAACCCCACCGAGCTCGGCAAGGACGCCCACTGCGTAGCATCCCCGAAAGGCCTGCATGTATCGAACGGAGTGAGATATAGTAAAGCTTGATCCCCCTCAGGGGGATGGTGGGGGTGGTCTACTCAGCCTGGCGTGATTTTTGCGATATGTCGCATAATCGGCAATCTTATGTTTGATGCCTTTTGGGGCATTAAACATCAAGATTGATTATGCGGGGAGCGCTGTTCAGCGACCGCAACATAGCGAAGCAAAAGGCATGACGGGCTGAGTATCTAATCAGTCCGAAAGCGTTGCTACAACGCTTTGTACCCTTCTATTGCGGGTGAACAGGGCACAGGGGCGTTGCATTTGGTATGAGCTGGCGGGTGTCTTGCCAATGCAAGGCACATGACAGCGGACTTGGATCGAAGATCAGGACGGCGGGTTTTTAAAGGCTTCTTTTTAATTGCCGCCCTTCCTCAGGTTACACTCCCTACAGAGCAATTGAAGGTTTTTCATGTCGTTGGACCCGCCTTTTGAGAAAGGGACAATATGGTCAATGTGGAGATTTTGATTAGAGCCGCAAATCTCACAGCATTGCCCTGCCCTGGTCAGAACAGCCACTCTCGCGCTCTCTGTTATTGCTTCACGACGGCGCTTTTCAGGGGATTGGTGGCTGCGATGTATGGTTGTTTTATTACAGAAGAAACATGCATATTTAGCTGCAGTTCGTTCATTGTTAATGTCAAATATACGAGCCGTACTACCACATCTTGAACAAAGGATATTGAGGGGAAACTCATCCTTCTCCTCTCGGGCCTTCAACTCAGCCCACGTAGTGAGTAGATTTGCTGCTTGTTCAGGGGATTGAGTAAAAAATGTGTGCCATTCTTCAAATTTGCAAGGGTCCAAGTAGCCAAAGATACGCTCTATTTCCAGCCCTGCCTCTACTCTGACTTTTTGGGACTCATCATCATTACCTGATAATATTTCCCCCATCGCCATTTTGAGAAAATCCATGGCTTGCTCTGGAGATTGGCGATATAATGATTGCCATTCTGTGAATTTTTGATTGGCCAACGGCATGTTTCCAGATGCAAGTCCGAAGTAAAGCATTACATGGCTTGCATTATATGCCGCAACCCACATTTTAAGTAGATTTGCTGCTTGCTCAGGGGATTGAGCAAACAATGAACGCCATTCTTCAAATTTTTGATCGCATTTTTGATCACGTTCCAACCTAGTGCTTCCAGGTATTTGTGCGAAATTTACTTTTGTTATTTCTATTACCTTTTTTGCCTTTTCTTCCGCTGTTAATGTTAATGCCTCTTTTTCATACTCCTCTTGTTGTTTTACTTCCGCATCCGACAAAGGGAGTTGATTTGTTAATTTCTCAGGAGGTTCCTGGATCAATGACCACAGCCTAAATTGAGCTGATCTTCTAAGGGCAATGGTTGTTTGTCTTATGCACTCATTATTGTCTTCTTTTGCCTTGTATTCCGCAACCCACATTTTAAGTAGATCTGCTGCTTGCTCAGGAGATTGAGCAAGCAATGAGCGCCATTCTTCAAGTTTTCGATTGGCCAACTCTCCCCCAAAGAGAGGTTCCGTTATTTTAGTGGCCGCATCATCTACCGTGTTCCACATTTCAAGTAGCATTGCTGCCACTTCAGGGGATTGGGAATAAACTGACCGCCATTCTTCTAACTTTTGACTGTAAAGCTCGCTGTTGCCAAAGATGCGCATTACCGTCTGGGCTGCCTCTGCTTCAGCCGCATCGTTTGCCTGCTCCAGCGTTATGGATTGATTTACTGCTTGCTCAGGCGCAACATCCCTCCGGAATTTCAAAACGGACCCACATTTACACTTACCCTTGGCCCCACCAGCAGGAATTCTGTCATCCGACACGTTGTATGCGGCTTGGCAATCTGGACAGACAATTTTCATAGGGCACCTTCATTGTTACATAGGAGCTTTTAGGGGGGTGGATTGTTCGATTTCGTCGTTGGGCACAGCAGCCCCCACAACAAACCTCCAATGGAGGCGGATACGGCCACTACACATCGTCCATGGTCGTATTACCTTGGGGATGTGGTCAATTTGCTCTATATTTCGCACAGGCACCCTCTTGAAGTCAACCGTTAATTCAGTGAAGGGACGACATGTGGTGTTTGGTTCATTTTTCTGCGGGAAATCCCACTATAATCCAGGATAATTGGAGTCAGAGTTTTACGTGCAATACAGCTATGTGTAGCCCGCCTTAAGCGTTCCCCAGCAGACCAACGACACAGCCATCACTGTACCCTCTGCCAGCATCGGATGACAGCAGTGCAGAGACGGGCAGTGATGTATGGACAGAAGCCCCCCTCGATCAAAACGGACATAGGGGGCCTTCTACTCTGAACAGGTTGGTCGCCACAATTGTCTGCGGCTATTTTGAAAGGCCTCGAAGGCTTCAGTCCCGCCATTCTTCTATTAGCATCGCAGGGGGCCAGCAGCACCCCCTAGAGTCCTTCAAGACCGATTGCAGCCAAACTGCCCACTGAAGATGTCATTGTCGGGGAGGATAGATTTACCCTGTATTTCTTCCGTTCCATTCATACTAGATTCGCCCATAGGTATGGCTATACATGTAAACACGCATGGTTCCATTACCCATGGGCGAAAGTTCTGTTTTTAGCTAACCAATTGATACCACACCATAATTAGTTGTTTTCATGGGTCCGATTACGTTACCCTAAAAGGGCTTTTATTGGCTCGCATGGGTAATGGTATCGTGCGCGTGTATCGGTAACGTTTCCGTGCGCAACATTTGATTTTTGGGCTTGTTCACATATCCACGCACTCGCGTTTCCTTAGGCCTCACCCGTATCGCCGTTCCCGGCTTCCACGTTCGCCAGCCCTCAGTCAGGCCATAAATTGACTTGTCCTGTTGGTAGGCTCCGCCACGTCGAACAATCTCGATAAACCCTTTGGCCAATAGCTCATCCAAAGCCCGAATGATCCGGGGACGGCTGATCCCATCCTTGGGCAAAGCATGACCCATAAAACCTCGATTGTGAATGTTTTCAAGCTCAGCATACGTCATAGTCAACTCACTCAAATTGGTGCATTCCTTCGTCGTACTTTTGATGTATCGTTTCAACAAGAACAGGATCAAGAGTTGAGGAGCAAAACCACCAAGATGCAAGAAGGCCCTGGACATTGCCATATCTCGTTCGATCCAAGTACCGGGCTTAAATTTTCTACGCTTGTTTTTCTTGGCCATGATTACACCCCCGCTTGTGCTTCGGTGGTGGAACGGAAAGCCCTCTCTTCAAGGAAGGCTTCCAAGTCCGACATGCGGTAGATGCAGCACCTCCCAATTTTACAAAAGCGAGGACCTTTCCCGTTCCAGCGCCATTGCTCCAGCGTGGTCGGCTTGACGTTTAGAAAATACGCCGCATCTTCGGTCTTGAGGTTGGGGGAGGGTACTGACTGGGGTGTGTTGCTGGTTTCTCCTGACATAGTGTTTCTCCTTCGCAGATTGCCAAGAACGCTATTGTTCTTGCGAAGGAAAAACTAGGCTTCCCTATTCCCGGTTATCGGAAGTTGAGGCGTAACCGGGAATAGGACATGGTTTTGATTTCAGCTATGACATATTGTTTTCTTTGCGAATTTTAGTGAGTTTATTGGCTATAGTTTTCTCTTTGGTTTTGTGATACTTCCCTAAATTGTCATGCCACCCAAGGGAATAATCTTTATCGTCCTTGCAGTCATCCACCACACATCCAAGTGGGTCATCAAACGTTAAATAAGCAATCACCTGTCGGCATGTTGGCTCCTTCTTATTTTTACCAATTAACAATGCCCGTGCATTTTCCAGACTCACTGTCAGCCCATTCTTGACGCCAGGTTTCCTAATCGGTATCTTGACCTTTTTCTGTGTTGCTACTTTTTCATGCGCCTGATTCTCTGGGGGCCTTTCTTCTCGAGCACCGCCAGAGCTCAAAAGCTCAGGATGTTTTGTTTCCATTTCGAAAACTATGTCGATGCCCACAACAAGGTCTGATTTGGTTACTTTGTAGCCCCTACGATGGAGAGGCTCATCTGTGTCGCAGGGTGGGTCGATTGGGTGATTGATATGGTCTGAAAACACAAAATAAAGGGGAGTCTCTCCATGTATCATAATTTTTCGTATGATGGCGGCATCCAAGGGAAATCTTCTGGACAGGCAAAAAGCCCCCTTTCTTCCTACAGGTTGCACTTCTCCTAAATATCCATCAAAATTCATCGAAAAATTGAGCTTCTTTGCAGCCCCCCACTGAACAAGCTCATTCTCTGTCTTGCCCCACTTCTCAGCCAGTTCCTTGAGTGTGTAAAATAATCTGTTGGGTAACGCCATACCTCAACCTCCCTCGGGTCGCCCTGGTAAAAAGTCAGACCGGCACCCGCCAGGGAAGCAGGCTTTCGGGAGCTACCCTAGCCGGTCTGAAATGGGTAAAGCCTATTTGCTCGTCGCTGCCTGCATTGGTAATACTTGCCCGTGTTGCTTCCTGATCCGCTCCTGAATGGCATTGGTGATCTTTTGCATAGGTTCCCGCAGGCGGTCAACATTCAGGATGATGTACCCGCCGGTAACATCGCCGACCTGTTGCTTGTGGTTCAAGAGGGCCTTCACGGTGTAGCCGGACAAATCCAGACTTTCAGCAATGGTGGCGAACGTTCGCCGCAGGTCGTGACAGGTGAAGGTGATTCCGGTGGCTACGGTCACGGCGCCTATGGCTCTCTTCGGCTCCTGTAAATATCCGGCCTTCCCGGTGCTGGGGAAAACATACGGGTTGTCAGACCACGCCTCGGCCTTACGCTTCATTAGGAGATTTATCAAGTAGTCGCTCAGCGGCAGGGTGTGAGGTTCCCCGTTTTTCGTGTCTGGAATAGTGAAACAACCTTCTTGAAAGTCCACCTGATCCCAGCGCAGTCCTGCCGCTTCATTTCGCCGCAGTCCGGTGTAAATTAGGAATAATAGAAAGTCCCGCGTAATTGGGTTGTCCAGGGCCTCAACGGCCTTGCTCCATGCGGGCAAATCGCTGTTTTTGATAAGCGTCCGGCGTCGATCAACCTTGTACCAAGCTTTTCGTTTACGGGATGAAAGGACAGTCACGGGGTTTGCGTATAGTGCGCCTCCCTCTTCATCTTCAAAGGCATAATTGAGGACTGCCCGTAGCGTCCGAAAGCAGTTATCAGCGGCCCCTTCTCGGCGTTTCGAGTCTACAACCTTCTTTACTCCAGCCTTTTTTGTGTCGGCTTCTTTTTTGAAAACTTGCCGTTGTCGTTTGCCAGTGGCTATGTCCTGGTGACGATGCTTCACCATATCCCGTGTGATCTCTGTAGCCGGTCGCTCCAGCCAGTCAGCCAAGTACAGTCGGAACAGATCATGGTATGTCTTCACGGTTCGGGGTTTCAGTTTCCCTTTTTGCAGATAGTCGTCAAGCACCGCCTGAAGGGTGACACTCTGTTGCTTCTCTTCACGACGTTTTTTTGCAGCTTGCTGGATGTTGTCCCGCTCGACCTGATTCGGGTCAACCCCTTGCGCCATGGTGCCTAGTGTCGCCAAGGCTTCTTTCCGTGCTTCTTCAGCGGATATTAGCTTGAAGCTCTTCAGCATCACCCGCACCCGTCTGTTTCCGATATGTGCCCGAACAAAATACTTCTTGCCGGTGGCAGATACTCGCACACCAAAGCCGTCTAACTCTGAGTCGTAGTAATCAACTTGCTTCCCTTTGCCGGCAAAGGGTAACTTCTCGACGGTGATCTTCGTCAACTTGATCTTGTTCATCTTGCCAGGCCCCCTCATAGGGTCAATATAGGGTCAGTGATATGTCGAACCAGAGCTGATCTTCGCAGAACAAGAATATGCCACAAAATTAGGGGTGTCAAGGGATTGTAGAAATAGACAGAACAAGACGGGGTGTTGAATAGTGTCCAATTTACAAACTACGAATCCGCAGGTCGCACGTTCGAATCGTGCCGGGCGCACCAGAAACAGCAAGGGCCTAGAGGGAATCCTCTAGGCCCTTTTTTTTGCCCTTTTCCCGGCCGCCCCCGCACATGTGTTTAAAAAAAATGGGCAATACCAGGCAAATACGGTTAATATGTCATGATAAACGCAAACACAAACGCCCCCGGCCTTCAAAAAGACAGGAGGATTTCCATGCGCCTTCCCACCAGCAGACGCTCTTTTCTCAAAGCCTCGCTGCTGACCACCCTTGCTTTTCTCCACCCCGGAAAGGCACTGGCTAATTTTTCCACGGAAAAACAGCCATCCGGTCGGCTGAATCTGTACAACATCCACACCGGCGAAAAAATCAACACCACCTATCGCGACCCGGATGGCCAGTACAATACCCAGGCCATCAACGAGCTGAACTGGCTGTTGCGCTGCCACTACACGGACGAGCAGCACCCCATTGATCTCCAGACCCTGGATTTTCTCGATCTGGTGAACACCCGGCTGGGCTGCAACAACGAAATCCATGTCATCTCCGGCTACCGCTCACCGGAATACAATAACCGCCTGATCCGCCAGGGGCACAAGGTGGCGAAACACAGCCTGCATCTGGAAGGCCGCGCCATCGACATCCGCATTCCCGGCACCGCCCTGTCCGCCCTCCAGCGCACCGCCCTTTCGCTCCGCATCGGCGGGGTCGGCTATTACCCCAGCGGCGACTTCGTCCATATCGACTCGGGAGCCTTCCGCACTTGGTAACCCGGCCGAAAGAAGCATCCGCCCCCATGTCCCTTGTCCTGAAGCTCCGCCGCTTTTTCTGCTGCGCCCTGATCGTGGCCCTGCTTCCGGTTCCTGCAATGGCGACGACATCCGAAGCCCCTCCGGCAAGGGGAGAGCTCTGTGTGCTGCCCGCCCTGGAGAAGGCCCTTGGCCAGTACCGGCAACTTGCCGCCAAGGGCGACTGGCCCCGGGTTCCTGCCGGACCGTCCCTGAAGGAGGGAGAGCAAAACGAACGCATCCCTTTACTGCGGAAACGCCTGGCCGCCAGCGGAGACCTGGCCGCGCAAGCGCCACAGGAAGATCTTTTTGACCCCGCCCTCAAGGAGGCGGTGCAGAGGTTTCAGGTCCGCCATGGCCTCGCCGGAGATGGGGTTGTCGGGGCCAAGACCCTGACCGAACTCAATGTCCCCATCAGCGAACGCATCCGGCAACTCGCCGCAAGCCTCGAACGCTGCCAGCCCCTGCCCACCGTTCTGGAAAAACGCCATATCCTGGTGAACATCGCCGACTTCACCCTCAAGCTGTTCGAGGATGGCAAGCCCGTGCTCTCCATGCCGGTGATTGTCGGCAAACCCTATCGGCAAACCCCGGTCTTCAACGGACTCATCTCTTCCCTGGTGCTCAACCCGAGCTGGGGGGTGCCGCACAGCATCGCCACCAAGGATCTTCTCCCCAAGATCAAAAAAAATCCGGGGTACCTCAGCCAGTTGCATCTCCGGGTCTTCCAGGGCGGGAAGTCCAACACGGAGATCAACCCGGCCACCGTCGACTGGGCGGCCCTTTCCACCTCGCGCTTCCCTTACCGGCTGCGCCAGGCGCCTGGACCGTCCAATGCCCTTGGCCGGGTGAAGTTCCTTTTCCCCAACCCCTACGATGTCTACCTGCACGACACCCCGGCCAGGGAGCTGTTCCAAAAGGACTCCCGCACCTTCAGCTCGGGCTGCATCCGGATCGCCAAGCCTCTGGACCTGGCGGCCTATCTGCTGCAGGGCACCCCCTTGGGTTCCACGGAAGCCCTGACCGCGGCGATCGCCCGCGAAAAGACGCAGAGCATACCCATCCCCTCGCCCATCGCCGTTCATATCGTGTACATGACCGCCTGGGTTGACAGCGAGGGCGTTATCCAATTCCGGCCCGACATCTACAACCGGGAACCGGCTCTGTAATCTCGGATTTTGACAAAGCCGCGGGGCCGCGCGGATGCTCAGCCCCGGCTTGAGATGACGATTCCCAATACGATGAGGCTCAGGCCGACCACCTTGTACAGCGTGACCTGTTCGTTGAGCAGGATGGCGGAAGCCAGGAACACCAGGACAAAGTTGAGGCCCATGAAAGGATAGGCATAGCTGAGATCAAAGGCGGTCATGGCCGCCATCCAGCAGAGCGAGGCGAGAAAGGCCGCGACAAAGCCGCTCATGATGAAGGGGTCGAAAAACAGCTTGAGCAGAAAGATGAGCTTGGGGAGCAGCTCTCCGGGCAAAGAGCCGTGGAACGGCACCCGCCACTTGATGACCAGCTGACCATACACCGTGAACAGTATGGTGCCGAAGATATACAGATGCGCCATCATTTCTTCTTGCTCCATTCCGTGATCTTCTCGCAGACCGTGTCGATCTCTTCCCCTGTGATGCCATAATACAGCGGCAACCGGATGAGCCGCTCGCTCTGGCTGGTGGTATGGATATCCCTTCCGGAAAACCGCCCGTACTTCAGCCCGGCCGGGGCGCTGTGCAGCGGCACATAATGGAACACCGCCCAGATCTCGGCCTTTTTGAAATGCTCCAGCAGCGCGGTGCGCTCCTCCAGATCCTTGACCTTGAGGTAGAACATGTGGGCATTGTGCAGGCAGGTTTCCGAAATCACCGGCAGCTCGATGACGCCCGCAGCCGCCAGGGGGCTCAGTTTATCGCGGTAGCTCAGCCAGCTGGCGAGCCGCTCGGAGTTGATCGTCTCCGCCATCTCCAGCTGTCCCCAGAGATAGGCGGCCTGGAGTTCCGAGGGCAGGTAGCTGCTGCCGATGTCCACCCAGCTGTACTTGTCCACCATGCCCCGGAAGAACTGACTGCGGTTGGTCCCTTTCTCGCGGATGATCTCGGCCCGCTCGGCAAACCTGCCGTCGTTGATGATCAGCAACCCGCCCTCGCCGCCGCTGGTGTAGTTCTTGGTTTCATGAAAGCTGTAGGTGCCGAGATGGCCGATGGTTCCCAGCGGCCTGCCCTTGTAGCGGCTCATCATGCCCTGGGCCGCATCCTCGATGACGAACAGACCGTACTTCTCGGCCAGGGTCATGATCACGTCCATCTCGCACCCCACCCCGGCATAATGCACCGGGACAATGGCCTTGGTCTGCGGGGTGATCGCCGCCTCGATCCGGGTTTCGTCGATGTTCATGGTGTCCGGGCGGATGTCCACGAAGACGATGCGCGCCCCGCGCAGGGCAAAGGCGTTGGCCGTGCTGACAAAGGTGTAGCTCGGCATGATCACCTCATCCCCGGGCTCGATGCCGATGAGGATCGCGGCCATCTCCAGGGCATGGGTGCAGGAGGGGGTGAGCAGAGCCTTCCGGCAGCCGAGCTGGGTCTCGAACCAGCGCTGGCACCGCTTGCCGAACTCGCCGTCGCCGGAGATCTTCGGGCTCTTCATCGCCTCAAGAACGTATTGCTCTTCGTTGCCGGTGTGCGGGGGCTTGTTGAAGGGGATCATCGCTCCACTCTTTTCATGAAATTGATGGCGTTCTTGCCTTCGTTGAACAGCAGATCCACAATGGACACCCCATGTTCAAAGGGGGGGAAGAGCTGGGTGTATTCCGGGTAGCCGCTGTAATCCATCCATTCGACCCCGATCCCCGCCGCGGCGAAGATCGAGACATCGAGATAATCGCCGGCTGCGGGGCCGCTCAGGTAGGTGGTCGCGCCCAGCTGCCGGCAGAGATCCAGAAGCCGCTCGCTCTTGCCCGGCGCCAGGGTGAACTCGCTGGAACAGCGG
>JAJZPC010000030.1 GCA_021811385.1 Deltaproteobacteria bacterium
CTCGTCAGAAATCTCCCATGTTTTAATGCGTGCCATGCCATGCCTCCGTCGTCTTGGTTATCTTTGACGGATTATCAAGGATTCACGGCAAATTGGCAAGAAAATTATTTATAGATAAGCTCTTAATATACTCCCGCGCCTGGCTTTTGGCGAGAAGTTGAGCCATGGAGTTTTGTCGCCTTGCATCTTTTCCCGGAAAACCGATTGCCGGATACGAATATTTTCACCCCTTCGCCCGAATGAGCGACTCAAGCTCTTGCCAATCCACCGAGCTTTGCCTGCAATTGCAGTCCGCAAGCAGACATACCTGGGGGATCACCTTAAGTCCGTGCCCCCCCAGGGAGCCCTCACGGGAAACATTGGCGGAGCGCAGATATTTCTCCCGCAGGTCACGGGTGCACAGGCAACCCAGCACCGCGCGCGGCTGACCCTGCCCGATCCGACGCACCAGGAAATCCCGGCTGCGCAGCACCCCCTCTTTTTTGTGCAGCCTGCCGCTCACCACCACGGAAACATCCAGGTAGCCCAAGGACAAAGCCATCTCCCGCATCTCCCGCAGGCGGCAGGGAATGCGGCAATCAACCTGGCACAACAACCCCTTTTCCTGGTCGATGACCGTGGCGCACCCTTCCGCCCGCAAACAATAGGGCAAAAAAAGCATCCTTTCGGCATAGGGTATCAGGGTAAACCTCTGGAGGAAGAAGCGGTTTCCCGCCGTCACGACCTTGCGGACGTAGGCGTCCTTGTCCATCTTCGGAAAAAACCGGGCCAGGGGCCGGTAGAAAAAAACCAGAACGGGAAGGGTCAGCCAAGGGGGAAGGGATAAGGTCATGATCTCAACGATTGTCTTTTTTTCTTGCGGCCCATGCGGATGCCGGACAAGGAGCATTTGCAACAGCCCTGTTTTGGTTACTATACCACACTCTTCCATCCCCGGCAGACAGTTCTCAAGGGGGTGGGTCCGTCGGGTTCCGGACTTTGCCGCCCGGCGCAATCCCCTGCCACGCCTCCAGCAGTCCGAGCAGCCATTTCTCGGCCAGAGCCAGCGCTTTCCGGGAATTTCCGCTGTTGGCCAGAGTCAACTGGGCCAGAATCATCCGATAGCTCTCATGCAACGAGTGCGCGGCTTCCGGCTCGGCATCATCCAGGGCATTGTCCAGATAAAAGAGGATATCCATGGCCTTGCGCAGGCTTTCCGCCTTTGCGACAACATCCCCGGCGGCAAGGCTCTTCCGGGCGGTGCTCAGGTGCAACAGACACTTCTCGTACAGCGCGATGATGTTCCGCACCGGACTTGCGGTCTCCACCATGGTTTTCAGATACTGCGGACCGGGCTGCTTCATCCCCTTCCCTCTGCCTGGATCTCTCCCGCGCCTCTCTCCTCTCGTTCCATTCTTATCCTCGCATATCAGGCCGGGATTCCATAGCCTGTTTTTACAAAAAAGTCTTCCCTGTTCTTGGAATTACCCCGGATATTCACCCCCACCGGACAATGGGGTTCACGGAAAGGTGGCGGATATGGTATCCTGTCGTAACGAAACAATGGGCTTCCCCTCATCGCGGGCAGGCCCGGAAAATCATCCTCCATTCGCGGAAACAGACATGCTCAAGCTTGTTAAGACCTCCTCACGGAAAGCCGGGCTTCCTCCGGGCAGCCCCGTGTTCATCGGCGAAAAAGTAACGGAAAGATTCGGCCTGGACATGGTCGATTACGATGCCGAAAACATCTCCATCAGCACCCCGATCCGCCTCGACGAGTTCCGCCTGCTGAAAGAAACCCCGAGCAACACCTGGATCAAGATCCACGGCCTGCATGACGCCGAGGCCGTGGACAGATTCTGCCTCGGATTCGGCCTGCATCCCCTGACCATCGAGGACATTCTTCATACCGGCCAGCGTCCGAAGATCGATCACTATGAAGATTACCTCTTCCTGGTCATCAACCTGATCCACTATGACGACGCCACCAGGGAAATGACCATGGAGCAGATCAGCTTCGTGCTCGGCCCCTGCTACCTGCTCTCCTTTCACGAAAAGGACGACGATATTTTTGACGATGTCCTGGCCCGTCTTGAGACCAACAAGGGCCGCATCCGGAAACTGGGGGTCGATTACCTGTTGTATTCCCTGCTCGACAGGGTGGTGGACAACTTCTTTTCCGTGCTGGAAAAAATCGGCGAGGAGGTCGAGGATCTGGAAGAGGAGCTGATTGAAGCGCCCTCCCCGGAAACCCTCCAGACCATCCACTCCCTGAAACGGGAGATGATCCTGCTGCGTAAATCGGTCTGGCCGCTCCGGGAGGTGATCAGCGGGCTGCAACGGGACGACACGGTATTCATGGGCGAATCGATCCGGGTCTATCTCAAGGATCTCTACGACCATACCATCCAGGTGCTGGACACGGTGGAAACCTTCCGGGATCTCATCTCGGGCATGATCGACATCTACCTCTCCTCGGTGAGCAACCGGATGAACGAGGTGATAAAGGTGCTGACCATCTTCGCGGTGATCTTCATCCCCCTCACCTTCATCGCCGGGCTCTACGGCATGAACTTCAACACCGGCAAGAGCCCCCTTAACATGCCGGAGCTCAACTGGTATTTCGGCTACCCCTTTGCCCTCCTGCTGATGGCGGGGACAGCCGGCTCCATGCTGATCTATTTCAAGAAAAAGAAATGGTTTTGAAAGACCGGCAGGCCTGAAAATCCCCACCCTAAATCAACGAAGAGTCCGGTGCGAACGACGGTATTTTCCGTCTTTTTTTCCCGGAGAAATCCCCTTGCTCCCCTGCCGTTGCTCTATGATATAATGACGTACGGCTTCACCATGCCACAAAAAACCTTTCTTCGAAATCGCACCCAGGCGCGAAAAATCTGTGGCAGATAATTTGGCTTGTAATTATATAATTAAATACTGGCATATCGCCCAGACCCGTATTGCGTCCGGGATGGCATAAGAAAAGAGAAGACCACAACCCATGACCCATCGAATACCATATCCGGAAAACCACCCTTTCTCCACCGCCTCCTGGCGCAGGATCAGCCTCCTCTGTCTTACCGTTTTGCTGCTGGCCGGGGTTGCCCATGGGGCCGACAACACCACGGCTGCCATGGCGCCCCCCGAGGTGTGGACCCTCCGCAATGCGGTACGCTTTGCCCTCAAAAACAACCCGGACAGCCGGATGGGCAAAAATCGGATCGAAGCGGCCCAGGCCGCCATCACCATGGAGAAATCCTCCTTTTTCCCTAGGCTTGACCTGAACTCCCGGTACGACCAGACCAACAATCCCATGTATTCCTTCGGCAACATCCTGAACCAGGGGGTCTTCAACAACACCATCGACTTCAACAACCCCGGCCGCACCGACTCCCTGAACATGGGGGTCCGGCTTGGCTACCGCTTTTTCAACGGCGGCCGCGACCTGGCCGGACTGAAGGCTGCCGAGGCCCAGGCGGTTTCCTCCCGGATGGAACTCGGCGCGGTGCAGGCCCAACTTGCCTTTGAGGTGGTCCGGGCCTTTCAACTCATCATTCAGGCCGAGGAACTGATCAAGGCGCAGCAAGCGGCGGTGGACGCGATCACCGCTTCCCTGGGAGTAGCGAAGGCCCGCTATCAGGAAGGGGTTCTGCTCAAGGCCGACCTCCTCGATCTGGAAGTGCAGCAGGCCAAGGCGCGGGAAGGCTTGAGCCAGGCCAAGCACACCCTCGGCCTGAGCCGCAGGATCTTCCTCAGCCTGCTGGGGCTTGACGACGACCCGGTAACCCTCGACCCGGCGCAGGACTATATCCAGGAAGCGCCGCCGTCCGCGGACTACGAACAACGCTATGAGCTGAAAAGCATGGAGGCCCTGATTCTCGCGGCCAAGGCCAAGGTCCGTCAGGCTCAGGGCGGTTACTACCCATCCTTGGAAGGGTATGCCGGATACGACGCGGACAAGGGCTATGTCACCGACGGCTCCGGCGACTCGTGGCAGGCCGGGGTCAAGTTGCAGTTCAACCTTTCCGAGGGCGGCCGGACCGGTGCCGAGATTGCCAGGGCCTCCGCCCTGCTTGCCGAGGCGCAGGAACGAAAACGCAAAACCGAGCTGGCCATCACCCTTGAGGTGAGGCAGGCGGAGTTTGCCGCACAAGACGCCAAGGAGCGCTTGCAGGTTACGGAAAAAAGTGTGGCCCAGGCCCAGGAAAGCGCCCGAATCAACCGGCTCCGCTTCAAGGAAGGAACCCTGCTTTCCGCCGATCTTCTCGGGGTGGAAACCCGGCTGACCGATGCCCGGGTGCGGCGCATCGTGGCGGAAACCTCCCAGCGCATTGCCATTGCCGACTTGCGGCGCGCCCTTGGCCTGCCTCAGTTTCCGGACACCTCGGACACCGTGGCCAACCCTCAACCGGAAAAGACGACGGCTACCGATCAGCCCTGAAACAGGATAGAAAAACCATGCCACATAAATATCTTTTTCCCACTCTTCTCCTGGGCTTTCTCCTCACCGCTGCCGGGTGCAAGGATCCCGCCCATGACGGCGCGACCGGCAAAACACTCCCCACTGCGGAGGTTCGGGTGATCACCGTGGCCGGCCAAGCGGCCCAAGGGCAAAACCAAGTGGCGGGCGCCGTGGAATCACTCCAGCGGGCGACCATCGGCGCCAAGATATCCGGCCCCATCGAGGAAATCCCGGTGACTCTCGGATCCACGGTGAAAAAAGGCGCGCTTCTGGCACGGATCAGCGCCGGGGAGATTGCGGCCCGGGTGGCGCAGGCCGAGGCCCAATTCGGCCAGGCGCAGCGCAATTTCGAACGCGAAAAGCGCTTGCTGGAACAAGACGCCTCTACTCGGGAAACGGTCAAATCCCAGGAAGACGCCTACCGGGTGGCGCAGGCAGGGTTGCGTGAAGCCGGGGCCATGCGCGACTACACCCGGATCACCGCCCCCTTTGCCGGGATCATCTCCCAGAAAATGGCCAATGCCGGGGATCTGGCCACCCCCGGAATGCCCCTCCTGGTTCTGGAAAACACCGAGCACTTGCAGATTGTTGCCCCGGCCCCAGAGGGGCAGGCAATGAAAATCAAAAAAGGGGATCCCCTTGCCGTAATGGTCCCGGCCGCCGAGTTTTCCCAGACCGGCACCGTCACCGAGATCGGGCCGGCGGCGGATCTCGCCTCACGGACCGCTCTGGTAAAAATCAGAATCGACCCCAATCCCGCCTTGCGGCCCGGGCAGTATGCGCGGGTCGCCCTTCCCGGCGGTGCCGGGGTCAACACCTTCCAGGTGCCGGAGACAGCGCTGTTTCGCTTCGGCCAGATGGAGCGGATCTTCGTGGTGCGGGACAACACGGTCCAGTTGCGCCTGGTGCGCAGCGGCGAACACCGGGACGGCCAGGTGGAGATCCTTGCCGGGCTCAATGGAGGGGAGCAGGTCGTGATCCAGGGCGGCGAACGGCTTGTCGATGGTCAACCCGTAACGATCGTGCCGTGATGAATCAATCCCCCAGCAAACAACACGGCTTTGCCGGCAGGCTCGCCTCGGTCTTTGTTGAATCCCGGCTGACCATCATTCTGCTCATCGCCTCCCTGCTCCTCGGAATCATGGCCGTTGCCCTGCTGCCACGGGAGGAGGAGCCGCAGATCAAGGTGCCGATGATCGACGTCATGGTCGCCATGCCCGGCGCCACCCCCAAGGAGGTGGAGGAACGCGTCTCCATCCCCATGGAAAAACTCCTCTACGAAATCCCGGGAATCGAATACATCTACAGCACTTCCATGCCGGGGCAGTCCCTGCTCATCGCCCGCTTCTACGTGGGCGAAAAGATGGAGGACGCCATTGTCCGCCTCAACCAGAAGCTGGCCACCAATTTCGACCGCATCCCCCACGGCGTCGCGCAGCCCCTGGTCAAGCCACACACCATCGACGACGTGCCGGTGCTCGCCCTGACCCTGCACAGCCCGCGCTACGACCACTACACCCTCCGCCGTCTCGCGGCCCAGCTCGACGACGCGGTCAAGAACATTCCCGAGGTGGCCGAAACCAAGCTCCTCGGCGGCGCTCGACGTCAGGTGCGGGTGCTCTTCGACCCCACGCGCCTTGCCGCCCGTCGGCTGACCGCGACCGAAATCATCCCCAGACTGCAACAGTCCAACCTGCAATCGTATTCCGGCACCCTGCAAGCACAAAACCAGGAAATCCTCCTGCAAACCGGCCGGTTTCTCGACTCGGCCAGGGAGATCGGCCGCATCGTCGTTGGCGTTTACGGCAACAGACCGGTATACCTGGACGAGGTTGCCGACGTGGTCGATGGCCCGGAAGATCCGATCAACTATGTGCTTTTCGGCCGAGGCAAGGGGCAGCCGGAAGAGGCGGCCGTTACCCTTTCCCTGGCCAAGCGGCCGGGGGCGAACGCCGTGCAGGTGGTGGAATCGGTGCTGGCCAAGATCGATTCCCTCAAAGGCACCCTTATCCCCAACGATGTCACGGTGAGCGTGACCAGAAACTACGGCGAAACCGCGGCGGAAAAATCCAACGAGCTCCTGCTGCACATGGGCATCGCTGTTTTCGGCGTTACCCTGTTGATCCTCTTCTTTCTGGGCTGGCGGGAGTCGATCATCGTCATCCTCGCCATCCCCTCGACCCTGGCGCTGACCCTGCTCCTTTTTTACCTGTACGGCTATACCCTGAACCGCATCACCCTCTTCGCCCTGATCTTCTCCATCGGCATTCTGGTGGACGACGCCATCGTGGTGGTGGAAAATATCGTCCGCCATCTCCGGCTGCCCGCCAACAAAAGAAAACCACTGCTCAAGATCGCCATCGAGGCGGTAAACGAAGTGGGCAACCCGACCATCCTCGCCACCTGGGCGGTGATCGCCGCCATTCTGCCCATGGCCTTTGTCGGCGGGCTGATGGGCCCCTACATGCGGCCGATCCCCATCGGCTCCTCCGCGGCGATGATCTTTTCGCTGCTCATCGCCTTCACCGTTACGCCCTGGGCCGCCATCCGGGTGCTGAAAAAGAACTGCTCGCCAACGGAATGCCCCATCGACGCCGAAGAAGAAGCGGAGCAGGAAGAAGCGCAAGACCACGCTCCGGTGGATTTCTTTACCCGGATCTATCACCGGATCATGGACCCGCTCCTTGCCCACGCCCGCTGGCGGCTGGTCTTTTTTGCAAGCATTATCGGCCTGCTCCTCGCCTCCTGCGCCATGGTCTATTTCGGACTGGTCAAGGTCAAGATGCTGCCCTTTGACAACAAAAGCGAATTCCAGATCATTCTGGACATGCCCGAGGGCGCCCCCCTGGAAGCAACCACCCAGGCGGCCAGGGAGATGGCAGCTGCCGTCGGCCGGGAACCGGAGGTGATCAACTATCAGATATACGCCGGGACTGCCTCGCCCTACAATTTCAACGGGCTGGTCCGCCATTATTACCTGCGCAACAGCGCCAACCTGGCGGACATCCAGATCAACCTGCTGCCCAAGGGTGAACGCAAGGCCCAGAGCCACGAGATCGCCAAACGCATCCGGCCCGAGGTTGCGGCCATCGCTAAAAAATACGGGGCCGCCGCGGCTGTGGCCGAGGTGCCGCCCGGGCCGCCGGTGCTGCAAACCCTGGTCGCCGAGATTTACGGCCAGACCGATGCCCAGCGCTCCAAGCTGGCCGCCAAGGTCAAGGAGCTCCTCACCGATACGGAGGGGGTTGTCGATGTGGACTGGTACCGCGAGGCGGAGCGGCTCAAGACCGTCATCGCGGTGGACAAGGAAAAAGCCGCCCTCAACGGTATCTCCGAAGGCGAGATCACCCAAGCCGTTGACCTGGCGGTTACAGGGCTGGCCATCACCCTGTTCCACCAGCCCGAGGACAAGGAGGGGATCAACATCGTCCTGGAGCTGCCCAGGGCGGAGCGGGCGCGGGTCGAGAGCATCCTGAACATCCAACTCCGCTCCGGCCTGAACCCGACAGCCCCCTTGGTGCCCTTGCGGGAGCTGGTCAGGGTAACCGAAAGGCCCATTGACCAGCCCATCTACCGCAAGAACCTGAAGCCGGTCATCTATGTAACCGGCGATGTGGCCGGAGCGGCGGAGAGCCCGGCCTACGCCATCTTCGCCCTGAACAAAAAACTTGCCGAGCTCGATGGCCGCGAATACGGGGGCGAACAAAAAGAAATCGCCATCTACAACCTCAAGCAGCCTTTTTGCGGGCTGGAGCCGGCGATCAAATGGGACGGGGAGTGGCATATCACCCTGGAGGTTTTCCGGGATCTGGGTTTTGCCTTCTGCGCGGTGATGATCCTCATCTACATGCTCATGGTGGGCTGGTTCAAGGATTACACCGTGCCCCTGGTGGTGATGGCAGCCATCCCCTTTTCGTTGATCGGCATTCTCCCGGCCCACTGGGGGTTCGGCGCCTTCTTCACCGCCACCTCCATGATCGGCTTCATGGCCGGGGCCGGCATCGTGGTGCGCAACTCCATTATCCTCGTTGATTTCATCGAGCTGCGCATCAGCCACGGCCTGCCGCTCAAGGAAGCGGTGGTGGAGGCAGGGGCCATCCGCTTCAGGCCCATGCTTCTCACCGCCCTGGCCGTGGTGGTCGGAGCCTCGGTGATCCTGGCCGACCCGATCTTCCAGGGGCTCGCCATCTCGCTGATGTTCGGGGAAATCGCCTCGCTCTTGATCAGCCGCATGGCGGTGCCGGTCCTCTACTTCATGCTCCGCACCCGCCGCCATGCGCACGCGGAGGCGCCAAGCCGGGTCGGAGAGGAGAGCCCATGACCATCCTGCCCCTGGAGATACACCCGTTCACGGCAGCGGCTTTTCTGCTGCTGCTCGTCTACCACCTGGGATTGCTGGTCATAAAAGGCTGTTGCCCTGAAAAAACGATCTACGCCCGCAACGCCAAAACCAGGGCATCCTGGGTCCGGGAGATGATGGAAAACCAGCGCGACATCCTGGCCGTGCAAACCCTGCGCAACTGGACCATGGCCGCAAGCTTTCTCGCCTCCACGGCAATCCTCATCGCCCTGGCCCTGCTCAATATCGTCCTGACCCCCAGCCATCCGCTCGACACCGGCATGCAGCTGTTCAGCTTCATGGGCAAAAGGATCGAGAGCCTGCACCAGGTCAAGCTGCTCATCCTCTCGGTGGATTTCTTCTTCACCTTTTTTAATTTCACCATGGCCATCCGCTACTACAACCATCTGGGCTTCATGATCAACGCCCCCTCGGATTCGGAGTCCTCGACACCCGCCTCGGTGATCGAAACAATCCAGTACGGGGCGGCCCACTATACCCTGGGGATGCGGGGCTACTATCTCTCGGTCCCCCTGGCTCTGTGGCTTTTCGGCCCGGGCTGGCTGCTGGCCGGCACCATGATCATCATCGCCACCCTGTACCATGTGGATCGCACCGGCTGATTTTTTTTGCAGGCGCACACGGCAATCTTGGGTATAATTTTAGTGGCAAATCCCTCGGATTTCTGGTATCGGGGCTGTGCAGGAATTGATTCGTCCGGCTCCCGTAAAATCAAAGGGTTACAGACCCCAGCCCAGGCAATTTCCTTGTCCGGGACCACACCAACCACTGTGCCCACCGCACACGGAGGAGATCATGAAAAAAGTTGCCCTGGCCCTTGGCCTGCTGCTCGTAACAGCATTAACCGGCTGTGACTCCGGCCCCTCGCAACAATCCGCGCCCGTCCAGACCCTTTCCGTCAAGGGCTCCGACACCATGGTCCACCTGGTCAGCTCCTGGACGGAAGAATTCATGAAAGCCCATGCCGAGATTGACATCTCCGTGACCGGCGGCGGCTCCGGCACCGGCATCGCCGCCCTGATCAACGGCACCACCGATATCTGCGCGGCCTCCAGGGACATGAAGGAAAAAGAACGGAAGCAGGCCGAGGGAAACAAGGTTTCCCCCATGGAAATCCCGGTGGCCCGGGACGGCATCGCCTTGATCGTGCATCCGGAAAACCCGGTGAACGGCCTGACCCTTGACCAGCTGCGGTTGATCTACACGGGAAAAATCACCAACTGGAAGGAGGTCGGCGGCGCCGACACCCCCATCCTCCTCTTGTCCCGCGAGTCCAGCTCCGGCACCTTTATTTTCTTCCAGGAACATGTCCTGAACAAAGAGGACTTCAGCTCCTCCGCCCGGTTGCTCCCCGGCACCTCCGCCCTGGTGCAGGCCGTGGCCGCCGATCGTGGGGCCATCGCCTATGTGGGCTTGGGCTTTGCGGCGGAAGCGAAGGGCACGGCGAAAACCCTTGGCATCCAGGCCGCCGATCAGCCCGCTCCGGTGATCCCCAGCGAGGAAACCGTCCGTTCCGGAGCATACGCTGTTTCCCGGCCGCTTTTCTTCTACACCAACGGAGCGCCCAAGGACACGGCAAAACAGTTCATCGATTTCTGCCTGAGTCCGGCAGGGCAGAAGATTGTGAGAGAAACGGGATATGTCCCGGTCTCGTAAGCAACACATAACCGACAAGGCGATGCGGCTGCTGCTGGTCGGCGCCGCATCGGCCAGCGTCCTTATCGTTTGCCTGATTTTCCTCTTCCTGTTCAAGGAGGCCGGTCCGTTTGCGCTCAAGCCCGGCCTGGGCAAGCTCATGGACAGCCAATGGATTCCGGTCTCCTTTCAGGAGGAGCATTTCGGCGTTGGCCCGCTGCTGTCCGGCTCCGCCCTGGTAACCGCCCTGGCCATGCTGGTCACGGTGCCCATCTCCGTGCTGGTCGCCATCTACATCGCGGAAATCGCCCGGCCAGGGGAACGGGAGTTCCTCAAGCCCTTTATTGAAATCCTGGCCAGCATCCCCTCGGTGGTGCTGGGCTTTTTCGGCTTGCTGGTGGTGGCGCCCATCGTCAAAACATTTTTCGGCCTCAGCACCGGTCTTACCGCCCTGACCGGCGCTTTGCTGCTCTCGCTCATGGCCATCCCCACCATCATCTCCCTGTCGGAGGATGCCCTGGTCAGCGTGCCCTATGCCCTGAAAAACGCCTCCCTGGCCCTGGGGGCCAGCCATCTGCAGACCATCTTCCGGGTTACCTTGCCCGCAGCCCTGCCGGGGATTGTGGCCGCGGTGATGCTCGGCATCGGCAGGGTTATCGGAGAAACCATGGCCGTGCTGATGGTCACCGGCAATTCGGCGATTCTCACTGCTTCCCCACTGGCGTCGGTGCGGACCATGACCGCCACCATCGCCGCGGAAATGGGCGAGGTGCCTTTTGGCAGCGTCCACTATCAAGCGCTTTTCTGGATCGGGATCATCCTGCTGGTCATCACCTTTTTCCTCAACATCATTGCACAGCGCGTGCTGAAGAAATACGGCATGATGAAATGAAGACGAAGACAAACAACACCGCCGACACACTCATTCTTCTGGCCCTGCGGCTTATCACCTACGCCATTGTCCTGGTGATCGGCTATATCCTCTTTGACATCGTCAAAAACGGGGCCTCGGCCCTCAACTGGCAGTTCGTCAGCAGCTTTCCTCGGAGAAGCGGGGCCGCGGGCGGCATCTTTCCCGCCATTGTCGGCACCCTGTATCTGGTGGTAGGCACCATCGCCGTTTCCCTGCCGCTTGGCATCGGCGGCGCGATCTATCTTGCCGAATATGCGGACCAAGGCCGGTTCAACACCACGATCCGGCTGGCCATCGTCACCCTGGCCGGGGTGCCTTCCATCGTTTTCGGGCTGTTCGGCCTTGGCATCTTCGTGCTGTTCTGCGGCTTTGGCCCCTCGATCCTGGCGGGCAGCCTGACCCTGGCCTGCATGGTCCTGCCCACCATCATCGTGGCCAGCGAGGAGTCGCTGCGCGCCGTGCCCAAGGGCTTCCGCGATGCAAGCCTGGCCTTGGGGGCCACCAAGTGGGAGATGATCCGCACCAACATCCTGCCCTATTCCCTTTCCGGCATGATAACCGGCTCGATCCTGGGCATTGGCCGGGCCGCAGGGGAAACCGCACCCATCCTCCTGACCGTGGCCGCCTTTTTCCTCCCCAGGCTGCCCAAATCCATTTTCGATCAGGTCATGGCCCTGCCCTATCATCTCTACATCCTGGCCACCCAGCACCCGGAGGCGGACAGGATCAGACCCATGCAATACGGCACCGCCCTGATCCTCCTCTTGTTGGTCTTGGGCTTAAGCCTTGGCGCAATACTTATTCGAACCCATTTCAGGAAAAAATTTCGATGGTAGAACAGTCTCTTTACCCTAATTATCCTCAAGATCTGGAGATGGTCATCACTGCCAGCCAGGTCGATTTCTTCTATGGGGCCACCCAGGCGCTTTTTGATATCTCCCTTCTGATCCCGGCCAAGCACGTCACTGCCCTTATCGGGCCATCCGGCTGCGGCAAATCCACCTTTTTGCGTTGTCTGAACCGGATGAACGACACCATCCCCCACAGCCGGGTGGAAGGGGAAATCTCCATCAACCAAAAAGATATCTATACGCCTGACACCGATGTCGTGGAGCTGCGCAAGGAGGTGGGCATGGTTTTCCAGAAATCAAACCCCTTCCCCAAATCCATCTTCGACAATGTTGCCTACGGCCCCAGGATCCACGGCGAAAAAGACCCCAGACGGTTGGCGGAGATCGTCGAACAGAGCCTACAGCAGGCAGCCATTTGGGACGAGGTCAAGGACCGGCTGCACGCCAATGCCATGGGGCTTTCCGGCGGCCAGCAGCAGCGGCTCTGCATTGCCAGGGCCCTGGCCGTGGGGCCGAAGATACTGCTCATGGACGAACCGGCCTCGGCCCTTGATCCCAAATCCACCATGCGGATCGAGGATCTCATCGGCGAACTGCGCACCAACTACACCATCGTCATCGTCACCCACAACATGCAGCAGGCCGCCCGGGTTTCCGACTACACCGCCTTTTTCTATGAAGGCCGTTTGATTGAATGCGATGCAACCCCGAAAATATTCACCAACCCTCGACAGAAACAGACAGAAGATTACATAACCGGCCGCTTCGGATGAGCGTGGAGTGAAACTATGCCAAAACACATGCAGCACGACATCGACAAACTGAAGGCAAAGATCATCGCCATGGGCGAAGCCGTGGAAGACCGGGTCTACCAGGCCACGCTTTCGGTGATCAACCGCGATCCTGCCAAGGCCAACGCGGTAATCAAGGGGGACCGGGAGATCGATGACATGGAGGTGGACATCGAGGAGGATTGCCTGAAGATTCTCGCCCTGTATCAGCCGGTGGCCATCGACCTGCGCTTCATCGTGGCTGCGCTGAAGATCAACAGCGATCTGGAGCGGATCGGGGACTTGGCGGTGAACATCGCCGAGCGGGGGTTATTTCTCGCGGGGCAGGAAAAGTTTGAAATCCCCTTTGACCTGACCGCCATGGTCAGCCTGGCAGAAAAGATGGTCACGGAAAGCATCGACGCCCTGATCAACCATGACGTGCGCCTGGCCCACCATATCCGGGCGGCGGACGACACCATGGACGCCATGAACCGGGAGATGTACACCCAGCTCAAGGGAATGCTCACCACCGACACCGACCATGTGAACAATCTGCTGCATGTGCTGTCCGTGGGGCGGCATCTGGAACGGATCGCCGACCACGCCACCAACATCGCCGAGGATGTGATCTATCTGGTCGATGCCCAGATCATCCGGCACACGCCCGAACTGTACGACGAGTAAGGACGAAGTCCGACCTTACGACGAGATATCGATGGCGCCTTTTTTCTTGAGGATGCGCAGCCAGATGTAAGTGGGGAACAGCACCGCCACGATGCCAGCGGCATAGGGTGCGTAGGCCGATTCGGCCAGCGTGGTGCCGTGAAGGAAATATTCCCGCCACAATGGAATCAACGCCAGGGCGACAAAGGTCCAGAAGGCGGTGCCGCTGTCTTTGATCGCGGCGCGCCACCAATGGAAGTTGAAACCGGACAAGGTCTGGCCGATATTGGCAAATGACGGCCACAGCCGCCGCGTTCTGCGGCAGAATGCCTCGTATTCCGCCCCGAATTTCCCGTGCAGGAACTTCTCCTCGGTGGCCATGATCGCATAGTAGAAAAAGATAAAAAACGGCAGCGCCGTCACAAAGGCCAAGGGCGCGACGCCATAGAGGCCGATGCCGACAGCGATCAAGATATTGCCCAGATACATGGGGTTGCGCACATGGTTGTAAATGCCGCCGGTCACCAGGCGGCTGGCGTTGACCTTGCCATCCTTCCCGCCCCGTTCGATGTAATCAAAGCCGATGGTAAAAAAACGCAAGCCCTCGCCGAGCAAGGTCACGACCAGACCCAGACTGGTCAGCCAGCTGGTAACGGTCTCGTTGACAACCACCTGCGGCCTGAAGACAAAGAGCATGGCGATGAAGATCACCGGGAACATATACGCCCGGTAACGGAAGAAGAAGTTCCCGGCCCCGACCATGAAGGAATTGCTCAGTCTCATTTCGCCACCTTCCGGATGATATAGCCGCAGAAATTGTACCACTTGAAAAAGATCTCGCATTCGTCGAATCCGTTGTTCAAGACCAATTCCTCGTTTTCCTGCACCCGATAGGGGATGAGCACATTCTCCAAGGCCTCGCGTTTCTGGCTGATCTCAAGCTTGCTGTAGCCGCTGGCCTCCTTGAAATCGTAGTAGTACTTGATGAAAAAGCGGTTGAGCAGCGAATCCCGGCTCAGCACCTTCTCGATGAGGATCAGGCAGCCGTTTTCGTTAACCCCTTTGGCGATGCTCTGGATCAGGCGCTCCCGGTTCAGGGGGCGGACGAACTGGAGGGTGAGATTCATGATCACCACCGAGGCGTTCTCGACCCGCACCTCCTTATTGAGATCCATGCACTCCAAGGAATACTCGTGCTGCATCTTGTGGCTCTTCAGTTTTTCCTTGGCCTTTTTCAGCATTTCCTCGGAATAATCGCAACCCACCAGCCGCACCCCTTTGGGCAGGATCGGATCGAGCTGGATCAGAGTCGTGCCGGTGGAGCAGCCCAGATCGTAGATGTTCGTTCCCGGCACGGCAAAATCCAGGGTCAATTCGGCCATCATCCGCTGGACTTCCAGATAAAAAGGAATCGAACGGACCAGCATGTCGTCAAAGACGGACGCAGTCTTCGCATCAAAACTGAAATCGGCCACCGTGCCCTGTGGGGTTGCGAAAATTTTATCCTTGCCCATGAATACTCTCTTCTGCTAGGGATTCTTGAATGGACCACAGGGTTGCGCGCCTGGGCCGAATGCTTCGTGCGGTTACGAAAAACCAGTTTCCTTCATTATCACAAAGCGTGGCGAAAGTCCATGCCTATCCCCTTTTTTCCCGTTCCCGCAGCCTGGCTGATCCGAGGGCGCCTCTCTTCCCCTGACCAATGGTCCAAGCCCCGCTGGTACAGCAGACTGGCCCCCTGATAGGAACAAATGGCTTTCTCGCTCAATTCTTTTTTCTCGGCAACCGGGACCAGCACCGCATCCTGCATGGTTTCTTCGACAACCTGATATTGGGCCATCCCCTGCCGTTCGTTGAGGATGGTCAGGTACCCGCCCTCCAGATAACCAAGCCGCTGATAGTTGCCGATAAAGGCCCGAGGCGTGAAATCAGAGGCCAAAATATCCTTGCCAAAAAACTTGCTGTGGTATTGCCATTTCAGAAGACCAAACAGGGTGGGACCAAGATCCACCTGGCTTGCCAGGGTGGAGTTCACCCCCGGTTTGATGATGCCAGGGCCATAAAAAATCAAGGGGATATGGTAGCTATGCACCGGCAGTTCCTGACGGCCGGCGCTACCCGCACAATGATCGGCAACGACAATGAAGATGGTATTGTCAAACCAGGAATGATGCCGGGCCGCGCCGATGAATTTGCCGATGGCGTAATCGGTGTATTTGACCCCGCCAGTCCGCCCGGTTTTGGGAGGGATATCGATCTTCCCCTCGGGATAGGTGAAGGGCCGGTGGTTTGAGGTGGTCATCACATACCCGAAAAATGGCTTCTTACGGCTTGCGGACTGATCGAATTCGCGCAGGGCCCGGCCCAGGATATCCTCGTCGCACACGCCCCAGATATTGGCAAAGCTGATCTCTTCCGCGCTAAGATCGCCGCGGTCGGTAACATCAAAGCCGTTGCCGCCGAAAAAGGCGTTCATGTTGTCAAAATACCCGAAGCCCCCATAGAAAAACCGGGTGTCATAGCCTTTGTCCCGAAAGACAAAGCCGAGGGAAAACATATTGGCGTTGTTGGGCCGCTTGACAATGGACTGGCCGGGCGTCGGCGGCACGGAAAGGGTGACCGCCTCCATGCCGCGCACCGTCCGGTTGCCCGTGGCATACAACCGGTTGAACAGCAGGCCGTCCTTCGCCAGGGCGTCAAGGCTTGGGGTAAGCCCGGCGGTGTTGCCAAAGGAGCCGAGATACTCCGCGCTCAGGCTTTCCACCATGATCAGCACGACATTATGCCGTTTTTCCGTAGCTGCGGAGGAAAGCACCCGCTCTATGTTCGCAGGGTTGTCGTCCACATAGCGGCTGTTTTTGCTTGTAAGCAGGGCGCGCAGGCCAGTGAACGCGACCTTTTCATCCATGTTTTTGTAAAAGGTCGCGTAGTCCAGGCTATTGTTGCGAAAGGCGGAAAACAGCTGATATATGCCGTTCTCAGCCAGTTCTTTTTCATAGCGATTGTCAAAGGCCCTGCCGAGGAGGGTGCCGTCCACCGTGAAAAACAGGAGTACGGACACAAACAGGAAGGCAGCGCCAGCGCCGAGACGAACGACAACCATGGAGGCCTGCGGCCCCTGTTGCCGCACCGAGGCCATGGCGGCTTCAAGCCGGGGCCGGATGACGAAAAAAATCAAGGCTGCCGCAACGCCAACCATGGAAAGAAGCAGGGGCACCGGATAAGATTCGCGGATATTGCCGATCACCTCATGGGTATAGATCAAATAGTCCACGGCGATGAAATTGAAGCGCACCCCGAACTCTTCCCAAAACAGCCATTCGGCCAGGGCCGAAAAAATCAGACCATACGTCAGGGCAAAAACAAGAGGGTAAAGGACAAGCCTGTGCCAGCGGCTGACAAAAAACCGATGGGGCATGACCATCAGATACAGGACAAGGGGAATGGCGAAATACACGGCATTGACCAGATCGTACAACAGGCCGACCAGAAAGATACCGACCACGGTCAAGGAAGAATGCCCGATCTGCGGCCAGCTGCGGCCCACCAATGCCAGGCGAACAGCAAAGGCATACAGGCTGTACCACATGAAAAAAATCCGGAGAAACTGAAACCGGCCAAGGGACGGAAAACGGGAAAACAAGGAATCCATGATCTTTAACATGATGGGGCAGACCTGTCCTTTGCCTAGCTTTTTCCTTGCCAGCGGTCGGGATGACCACGGATTTTCCAAAGGAAGAAGCACTGCTTCGCAAAAACTTAGCAGGTCAAGAATTACCAGAAGATTGCCAGGACATTACAAACGTGAAAGGTTGGGATTTTTTGAGGGCGCCTGGCAAGGAACGACGATGATGATGGACAAAAAGGACGAATCAGGACGCCAATGAAGAATCGGTAGGCAGCCGCAGGGTAAAAGTCGCACCCTGGCCGGGTGCGCTTTCCACCTCAATGCTCCCAGCGTGGGCATGGACGACCGCATTGACAAGGCTCAGCCCCAGGCCAAGGCCGCGCTGGCTGCGGCTGCGGTCTCCACGATACAGCCGGTCAAAAATCCGTGGCAAATCGTCCGGCGGGATGCCTGCGCCGGTATCACGCACACGGATCACAACAGATTCCGCCTGCCGGTCACAGACAAGCTCCACGTGGCCACCGGACGGGGTATGCTTGAGGCTGTTGTCCAACAAATTGCCGATAACCTGCCGCATCCGGTCCATATCCGCCAACACCTCAAGATCCGCCGGACCGGAAACAGAAACCGTCACCCCTTTTTCCTCGGCCACATACTGGTACAGATCGACCACCTCGGCAAGAAGCGCAACAACAGCAACCGGCTGTCGATGCAGCTTCATCACTCCTGTCTCCGCCTCGGAGATGTCCATCAAGGTGTTGAGCATGGTGATGATTCGCTCCGACTCTTCTGCGCAGTCCAGCAGAGCCTCGCGCAACACCTCAGGATTATTACCGAACTGCAACGCGGTTTCGATCCCGGCCCGCATGCGGGTCACCGGGGTGCGCAGGTCATGGGCCACATTATCCAGCGCCGCCCGCATGCCGGTGAGCAACTGCTCGATCTTTTCCAGCATGGTATTGAAAAGGTGAACCAGCTCGTCCAGCTCATCACCGGTCTGCCGCGATGGCACCCTGGCGTCCATTTTCCCGATATCGATGCTGCGCACGACCTGAATGAGGTCGCGCACCGGTCGCAGGGAACGGAAGGCCAGGAAAAAACCGCCGACAAAACCAAAGATGATCATCGGCAGCATGATTCCGGCAAAAACCTCCCCGAAATAATCCAGGATTTTTTGCCGCTCCCCGGACCCTCGACCGATCTGGAGCAGATATCCGCTCTTAAGCCTCCTGCTGACAATCTCAAGGACATCACCCCTGCCCTTCGCGGGAAGGGCGACCCAATCATCGCCATCCCCCCCGCCTCCGCTACGGAATAGCGGAGAAAAACCGCCGGTCAGCTGGCGCCAGTCCGGCGGCAGGGTAACAATAAGCGACTGATCGGTGGGGTCGGCCACCCGCACAAAAAAACCCGCCTGACTGTTCGCGGCATCCTCAAGACGAATCTCGGCAAGCATGGCCTGCAGCCCGCGCTGTTGCTCCTGCAGGGTGTATTCATTGAGCCTGCCCAGGATGATGTTCCTGTCCTTTTCCAGGATCGCGGCGCGCAGGGGAAAATAGAGCAGGGCGAAAAGCAGGAGCGAGCTTGAGATAAAGATGAGGGAATACCACAGGGCCAGGCGGAACCCCGTGGTTTTCGCCAGTTGCTTAATCGTTGCCAAGGGCATAGCCGACCCCACGAATCGTCTGAATCAGCTTGCGTCCGAAATCCCGATCGATTTTATTGCGCAACCGGCAGATGAGCACATCCACCACATTGGTCTGGGGATCAAAATTATAATCCCATACATGCTCCAGAATCATGGTTTTGGAAATGACCCTCCCCGGATTGCGCATGAGATATTCGAGAAGGGAAAACTCCCTGGGCTGGAGATCGATCTTGCGATCCCCCCTGTGAACCTCCCGCTTCAACTTGTCGAGGGAGAGATCCCCCACCCGCAGAACCGTGGCTTCCGGCGCGGCGCCTGCCCGGCGGAGCAGGGCCTGCACCCTGGCCAGCAGCTCGGAAAAGGAAAACGGTTTGGTGAGATAATCATCCCCGCCGGCCTGCAGCCCCTTGATCCGATCCTCGACCGAACGTTTGGCGCTCAGAATGATCACCGGGGTGTTGACCCGCCGACGGCGGAGTTGATCGAGCAGGGCAAGGCCGTCAAGCCTTGGCAGCATGATATCGAGGATGGCAAGATCATGGACGCCGTCTAGAGCCCGAACAAGACCATCCTCGCCATTGTCCGCAACATCAACGGAAAACCCAGCCTGCCGAAGCCCCACGCTGATGAACGAGGCAATTTTAGAATCGTCTTCGACTACGAGTATGCGCATGGCCGCCTTATCCTGAAAAAATCCCGGTTGCTGTCGCTCCCACAAAGATTAGCAGTCCTGCGGCCAACCGGCAATCAGAACTTTAGGGGGAAAGGGAAGAGTGCGGAGGCTTCCCGCAAGAAAAGAATATGTGCGGGTCGGACGGACAGTATGGTATAGTTTTTTGCCTTGCTGTTAGGAAGGCTGAAGCAGTTTTTACCCGGAACATGCCGGGCTTACCGTCGGCGAGATTTATTTCCCCCACCCAACGACCATGATCCCAACCGTGCGCCCATATCTCTCCCGGCTGAAAGCAACGATAAACCGCTATACCGTATTTTTGCTCTTCCTTCTCGGCTATACGGAAATTCTCCAGCAGCGCGGCGGCCTGCCTGCATTGTTGCCAGCGTGGCGCTTTGAAATTCCCCTGCTCCTCTATCTCTATTTCTTGCTCAATCAGCTCCTCCGCAAATCACACCTGCAGCCTTTGCTCGCAGCAGCGCCGCTCTTTCTGTTTTACGCTGTGTTCGATGTGTACTACATCATGTTTGGCCGGATGTTGCGGATCACCGAGATAACCGAACTGCCGGAGATGTTGCAGGTGCTCTCCCCCCTGGCCCTTACCCTGATCGGAGCGCTGATCGCCCTTCCCCTCCTGGCTTTTCTTGCTTCCCTTGAATTTCGCCCGCGACGGGCGACAGCTGTCATCGCCTCGCTCCCACTCCTGGTTTTGTTCCTGACGGTGGAGTTGGCCCCGGCTTTCTTCATGACGGCCTTTCAAAAAACCCAGCAGGAGATCGTTTTATATTCCGACACCGCAAGCGCCCGCAATAACGGACGCCTGGGCATGATGCTCTACAATGAGGCCAAACGAAAAAGCTATCACGAAAAGATTGCCGGACACCGGATGGCCCCTGCGACCCTGGTTGATTTCGACAACGTGATCGCCGGGCTCAAGGAGCAGCAAAAAAAGCGGAATATCCACCTGATAGTTCTTGAAAGCTTCCTCGACCCAGGGTTGCTGAAGGGTGCCATGTTTTCCCGCAACCCTGCCCATCCCGCCTTCCATAAACTCCTGGGGAAAAAAGGAGGCTTTTCCATTTCCCCTGTCTTTGCCGGGGGCACGGCCCAGGCCGAGTTCGAGGTGCTCTGCGGAGCGCCTGCCCTGCGGGAATTTTCCGGCATCGAGTTTGATGTGTTTACCGGCTCCAAGGCTCCCTGCCTCCCCAACATCCTCTCTCTGGCCGGCTACGAAACAACCGCCACCAACTCCTACAAACCGGATTTCTTCAATTCCACCAATGCCTATACCGGAATCGGCTTTGACAAGATGTACTATCCGCGGGAATTTGCCGCCGGCTACGACACCTATTTCTCCGCCGGCGATGTGACGGACGAGGATTACATGTTCGATGGGGTGCTGTTCTCCCAGAATCTGGAATTCATCACCAGACGAATCAAAGAGAACCCGACGCTCCCCATCTTCAACTATGTTATCGGCATGTACGGCCACACCCCCCACGATCTCAACCTCTCAAAACGGCCAATGGTCATTAAGATGCTTGGAAATTTCCAGGACGAAGGACTGGAAAAGGCCGCCAACCAGTACTATTATCGCACCGAGGCCATCGCCGCCTATGTAAAGGGATTGATCGCGGCAGATCCGAAATCGCTGATCATCCTGGTAAGCGACCATCTGCCAAGCCTCTCGGGCGGCCAAACCTACAAAGATCTCAACTACCTCGGCGGGAGTGTGGACGCCACCTTTCGCAACCGGATCTACATCATCGAAAACGGCCGCCCGGTGCGGCAGAATACCATTCACCATTACGACATCCCCCGCATCATCCTCAACTACGCGACCAGGGGAAAATACTGCCAGGAGCACGACTGCAACTTCACAACCAACGACACCCTCGTTGCCAAAAACGCCTCCCGGGACGATTACCTGGACATCATGTCCCAGGCCATGGATGCCGCCTCCGCCATCCGCATGATCGGCGCAAAGACGCAGTGCGTGCAATGAAACCAAGCGGTTACAATACAACCTCATGCCAACCTTTATGAATCCTTGGGGAATTGCCCTTCTTATCGCAGGGTTATCTCTATCGCTCACCGGGATTATCCGGCGTTACGCCTTGGCGCGCAACCTTATCGATGTCCCTAACAACCGGAGCTCGCATCAGGCTCCTACCCCGCGCGGGGGCGGACTGGCCATTGTTTTAAGCTTTCTGGCAGGGCTGTTGTGCCTGTGGCTGCTCGACTCTATGCCGACCCGGATATTGCTGGCCCTATCGGGCGCAGGATTCCTGGTTGCCTGGATTGGTTTCTTGGATGATCGCCATCATGTCGCGCCGAAATGGCGGTTGGGCACCCATTTTCTCGGGGCGGCCTGGGGACTTTTCTGGCTGGGGACTCTGCCGCCCCTGCCCGTATTCGGGCACATGATCTATCTCGGCTGGCCTGGCTATGTGCTTGCCGCCGTGTATCTTGTCTGGTTGCTCAACCTGTACAATTTCATGGACGGCATCGATGGTATTGCCGGCATTGAGGCGATCACGGTCTGTCTGGGCGGGAGCCTTGCCTATGCTCTCTCTGTTCCTGGCGGGCAGGATTGGCCAGCGCCAATTCTGCTGCTGTCGGCGGTTTCCGGCTTTCTGTACTGGAACTTTCCGAAGGCCAAAATCTTCATGGGAGACTCGGGCAGCGGCTTTCTGGGCCTGATCCTGGGGCTTCTCTCGATTCAGGCGGGCCGGATTAACCCGGAACTGTTTTGGTGCTGGCTTATCCTGCTTGGCGTTTTTGTGGTTGACGCGACCACGACCTTGTTGCGTCGAGTGCTACGCGGCGAGGCTTTCCATGAAGCCCATCGCAGTCACGCTTACCAATATGCCGCCCGCCGCTGTGCCGCGCACCGGCATATCTCCATCGCGGTCGGCCTGATCAATCTCCTCTGGCTGTTGCCTTTGGCTCTGCTGGTATCGAGGGGCTCACTTCCGGGCCTGGCCGGATTGCTGATTGCCTACACGCCGCTCGTGTGGTGCGCGTTTCTTTATAAGGCTGGGGCAAAGGAGCAGCAGGAAGTGTAATTGGCGCCGTCGCTACGGTTCAAACCAAAAAAAAAGGGGTCAGCCGAAAACGGCTAACCCCTTTTCTATTGCTGGTCGGGATGAGAGGATTCGAACCTCCGGCCCCTTGAACCCCATTCAAGTGCGCTACCAGACTGCGCTACATCCCGACAAAATAATCACCAATCAACAGGTGGCCCCTATTTAGCATGACCAGGAGCGCCTGTCAAGCTGGACTCTCGCCAGCGACCTTATTCCTCGAGAATTTTCCGCAAGGCCAACAACTCCGTCTTGACCTGCATAACAATATCCGCCGGTTGCACCGGCATTTCGCACTTTACTTCGGGCGCTGCACCATCAAGTTCCTGCGCCCCCCCATCCCGCGCCAAAGCCTTCTTAGCGCCGCTGATGGTAAAGCCTTCATCCTTAAGCAGCTTCTTGATAGCCAGGACCGTTTCCACATCCACCCGGCGATAGAGCCGCTGCTTGGACTGAGCCCGTTGCGGGTGGAGGATCCTGAACTCCGATTCCCAGTAGCGGAGCACATGCTGCTTCACTCCGGTTATCGCGCACACCTCACCGATCTTGAAGTACCGCTTGTCAGGGATCCCGGGGAGAACCTGGGCAACCCCTTGACCATCATCAAAAGTCCCGCAAGATGGCTTGGTCACTCTGTTCCTTTATTCTTTGTTCAGATTCTCCCGAACCACCTTGCTGGGCCTGAAGGAAACCATGTGACGCTTGGAGATCTCCATGGTTTCGCCGGTCCGGGGGTTGCGTCCCACCCGCGAGGATTTCTTCCGCACGGTAAAGGTGCCGAACTGCACGATCTTGATAGCCTCGCCCTGGAGCAGGGTTTTCTTGAGCGCATCGAACACGGCGTCAACCATCTCTCCGGCGCTCCGCTGGGAAAAACCCATCTTCTCGTTGATGGTCTGCGCGAGTTCTTTTCTGGTAAGGTTGGATCGTTTCATCTATTATGCCTCACGTAACTGACCGTTAAAACGGAAAATCATCATCTCGATAATTTTTTGGTGAATCTTGCCGACTGTTTCGTCATCCAGGGTCCGGTCAAGCGCCCGGTAGGTAATGGAAATTGCCACACTCTTTTTTCCACCCTCAATATTCTTCCCCTGGAACACATCAAAAATTTCCGCCTTTTCGATACACTTCTCTCCGCAGCCGTGGATGGCGGAAAGCATCTCCCCTGCGGCAACCCCTACCGGCACGATGAGGGCCATGTCCCATTTCGCAAAGGGAAATTTGGGCAAGGAAGCAAAGTTTTTTGCCTGTGGCGCAACACCGCCGAGCGCGGCAAGATCAAGATCAAGAAAGAAGGCCTGTTGCTTAACGCCAAAACCCTTCAAGGTTTTCTGATTGAACGCCCCGCACCAGCCCAGGATTTGTGTCCCTCCCCTGACGGCCAGGACACTGCCCGGTTCGGCAAAGGGAAGTTCCTGCCCGACAACGCAAGTCTCACAGGTGATTGCTCCACTCAAGCGCAGACTCTCTACAATCTGCGCCACCACCCCTTTGACATCAAAAATATCCGCGGGGCTTTCCCCGGTGTAAAGCACAGGCGCCCCTGGATTTCGTCGTCCGGAAATAATCGCGGCCAAGCGGAAAGGTTCATGGGGCTGACTGCTTTCCACGGGGTGAAAAACCTTGCCGATTTCAAAGAGCCGAACATCATGGTTCTGATGATTCACATTGCGGCGCAGGTTTTCAAGAAGCCCGGGCAAAAGCGTGGTCCGCAAAACGGACTGGTCCTCGGCCAGAGGGTTCAGCAGATGCACGGACTGCCTTCGCAAGTCCTCCGCAGCCAAGCCCAGCAGATCGCAATGCTGCGGGGTTACAAAGCTGTAGTTGATCGCCTCGTAAAACCCAAGGGCGGTCAGGGTCTGCGCCACTTTTTTCCGCAGCTCCCGAAGGGGATCCTGCTCGGAAAAACTCATGGGCACCATGGGCAGGGTGGTGGGCAACAGGTTGTAGCCCACGATCCGGGCGACCTCTTCAATAAGATCGATCTCCCGCTCAAGATCAACCCGAAAACTCGGCGGATTCACCCGCAAGGTATCGTCATCGATCCGCGCCGCGTCAATCTCTATGGAGGTAAGCGCCGCACCAATCTGCTCCAGGGTAAGATCCATGCCCAGCAGAGCACGAGTCCGGCTCCCACGCAGAGTAATGGGGGCCGGGGCAACAACCCCTTCACAGTAGTCAACGCCGCCCGCGACAATCTCCCCGCCACCCAGGGCAACGGTAAGCTGAACAGCCCGCTCCATGGCTTTGGGCGCGCCTTGGGGATCAACGCCCCGCTCGAAACGGTAGGAAGCCTCGGTGCTCATGTTGAGTCTGCCACCGGTGCGGCGGATGCCAATGGCGGCAAAACAAGCACTCTCCAGCAGAATGTCGGTGGTCGCCGCATCCACCTCGGAATTGGCCCCGCCCATGATCCCGGCAACCGCCACGGGCTTTTCGGCGTCGCAGATCATCAGCATCTCGCTGTCGAGCTGATGCGCGGTCCCGTCCAGGGTGACAAGACTCTCGCCGGACCGTGCCCGCCGGACCACGATCCTGCCCCCAGCCAATTTATTAAAATCAAAGGCGTGCAGGGGCTGGCCGTATTCCAGCATGACAAAGTTGGTGATATCGACGATATTGCTGATCGGCCGCATGCCCACGGCCAGCAACCGCTGCTGCAGCCACCAGGGCGAAGGACCGATTTTGACGTTTTTGATAAGCCGAGCGGCATAGCGCGGGCAATCGGCACCGGACTCCACCTCCACGCTGAAGGGCAGATTCTCTCCGGCAAGTGTAGGGGGTGCCGCAACCGGCGGCTTGATCCGCTTGCCGATCACCCCGCCCACCTCCCGGGCGATCCCCAGGACGCTGGCGCAATCTGGCCTGTTGGGGGTGAGATCGACCTCAATCATGGTATCCACCAGCCCCAGGGCCTGACTGATCGGTTGCCCCGGTTGCAGATCAGCAGCCAGTTCCATGATCCCGGTCTGGTCCTCCGTAATACCGAGCTCCTTGGCCGAGCACAGCATGCCGCAGGATTCCTCCCCGCGAATCTTGGCCGGCTTGATGGTAAAGCCGCCAGGCAAAACAGCGCCGGGCAAGGCAAGAGCCGTAACCAATCCGGCGCGCGCGTTGGGAGCGCCACACACCACGCGCGTGCGCTCCTGGCCAACATTCACGTCACAAAGCACCAGCTTGTCCGCATTGGGATGGGGGGAAACCGCCTCGATCCTCGCGACCACAACCCCGGTCAAGTCGGGATAACACGGCACACAGGCATCCACCTCGAGACCAAGCATGGTGAGGTGGTCGGCAATCCGCGCCGGTTCCAGGTCCGTATCAATATATTCGCGCAACCAGTTGAGCGTAAACTTCATGGATCGTATCTTATGGTCGTTGCCCCAATGGAGCCTAAGCCGTTATAAAAAAAACGGCAGCAGTGTTAACGGCGTAACGAGCCGCGGCAACTCAGCCGCGACGGCGATGGTTATTTCTGTAACGGCTCCTAAAACTGAGAAAGAAAACGCAGGTCGTTTTCGTAGAAAAGCCGGATATCGGTGATGCCGTACTTCAACATGGCGATCCGCTCGATACCGAGGCCAAAGGCAAAGCCGCTGTACTCTTCCGGATCGTAGCCGACCTTTTTAAAGACCTCGGGGTCGATCATGCCGGCGCCTAAAATCTCAAGCCAGCCGGTGTGCTTGCACACCCTGCACCCCTTGCCGCCGCAGATAACACAGCCGATATCAACCTCGGCGCTGGGTTCGGTAAAGGGGAAAAAACTGGGACGAAAACGGATGGGGGTGTTTTCAGCGAACATCCTGGTGATGAACACCGAAAGCACGCCCTTGAGGTCGGCAAAAGAGATGTGACGGTCAACAAGAAACCCTTCCACCTGATGAAACATGGGGGTATGGGTGATATCCGAATCGCAGCGGTACACCTTGCCAGGCGCGATCATCCGCAGGGGCGGCCGCTCCTTCTCCATGATCCTGGCCTGCATGGGCGAGGTATGGGTTCTGAGCAGCAGGCTGTCGCTGATATAGAAGGTATCGTGCATGGCCCGGGCCGGATGGTGCGGCGGGATGTTCAGGGCCTCGAAATTATAAAAATCGACCTCGACATCCGGCCCTTCAGCCACCGCAAAGCCCAAACCCTCGAAGATAGAGCAAACCGAATCCATGACCTGGGTCACGGGATGCAGCTTGCCAAAAGGCAAGGCCCGGCCGGGCAGGGTCAAATCAAGGGCAGCCTGGGCTGCGCCGCCGCCAGCCTCGGCAAGCAGGGATTCCCGCGAAGCATATGCGGATTCCAACTCCTGCTTGATCTCGTTTGCCAGCTGTCCGAGCCGTGGGCGGTCCTCGGGAGGAGCCTGGCCCAATTGCCGCAGAACAAGGGTAAACTCCCCTTTCCGGCCCAGATATTTTACCCGGAACGGCTCGAGTTCACCGAGCTGGGTGATGGCAGCGAGTTCTTCACCGGCAGCGGCTTTCAGACGAAGAAGTTCTTCGTGCATGCTGGGCATAGCGGAGGGCACGGCAACAATTAGTTGCTGAGGCCAGCCAGCTTGGCAACCTTGGAAAAGGCCCCCGGATCAAGAACTGCCAGATTGGAAAGAACCTTACGGTCCAACTCCACATTCACTTTCTTCAAGCTGCCCATCATCCGGCTGTAGGTGGTGCCGTTTTCATGGCAAGCCGCGCCGATCCGCACGATCCACAATTTACGGAAATCGCGCTTCTTCTGGCGACGATCACGGTAGGCATAGACCAAGGCCCGGTCAACGGCTTCCGTTGCCGTCCTGTACAGACGGTTGCGGCCACCGATGAAGCCACTGGCCAAATTCAAAACCTTTTTTCTTCTCCGGCGCGCTTTAAATCCACGTGTTACGCGAGGCATCGTACTTCTCCTTATTGACATTCTCCGGCGTTTTTTAAACGTCGGCAGTGTTTACTCTAAAAATCGTCTTGAGGCGAGCGGTCGGTCCTGATCCCTTACATATAGGGCAACAGACGCTTGATCCCCTTGAGATTGGTGTCATCAACAATCCCGGCCTGGCGCAGATTTCTTTTCCGCTTGGTGCTCTTCTTGGTGAGGATATGGCTGGTAAAGGCTTTGCGGCGTACGATCTTGCCGGTGCCGGTGCACTTGAACCGCTTGGCAGCCCCTCTCTTTGTTTTCATCTTCGGCATGGTGTTCTCCCTTTTTCATATCGTAGCCGGCAAACCCGCACCGGCCAGTACTCTATGCTTACCTGCCAACCGCGGCAGAACTGTTATTTGTTGAAATTACAAAAAGCCGCAATTACAACCGGTATTCCTTGTTAATTCGTTGAGTTTATGTTGCGGGCCGGTGAACTTTTTCTTTTTTTACGAGTTCATCTTATTTCGGTCCGACAAACATGGCCATCTGCCGCCCTTCCATCTTGGGGGGCTGCAGGATAACCGCGTCTTCCTTCAACTCCTCGACCACCTTGTTCAAAACCTCCATGCCGAGGGTATCGGCATAGACAATCTCACGGCCGCGGAAACGCAGGGTGATCTTCACCTTGTTCTTCTGCTGCAAAAACTTCTTGATATTCTTGATCTTGAATTCCAGATCATGCTTCTCGGTCTTGGGCCTCAGCTTGATCTCCTTGACCTCGATGACCGTCTGTTTCTTCTTGGCTTCATGCTGTTTCTTGCTCTGCTCGTAACGGAATTTGCCGAAATCCATGATCCGGCAGACCGGAGGATCGGCCGCAGCCGACAGTTCAACAAGATCCAGCCCTGCCGCTTCGGACCTTACCAGCGCATCGCGGACAGGCACAACCCCTACCTGTTTCCCTTCCTCATCAATGAGACGGACTTCCTTGCAATCAATCTCGTGGTTGATTCTGGCCCGCACTTCCCGCTCTGGTCGGTCGCCAACTTTTTTCCCTTTGATACTCATACCTCCGCACACATGATTCTGAAAACACCGCACCCGATGCACCGCATCCGCACGCTGAAATATATCATAATACTCTGAACCACCTAGCTATTGCAAGCTCCAGTTCGTCCCGCCTCATTTTCCCTGGCGATCAGCGCCGCAAACTCAGGGATCGACATGGCAGGCAGGTTGTCGCCGTTGCGCAACCGCACCGTGACCTGACGCGCTTCCACTTCCTTGTCGCCGATGATCAGCATGTACGGAATTTTTTGCATCTGGGCTTCACGGATCTTGTAATTGAGCTTTTCGTTGCGAAGATCCTTCTCAATCCGCACCCCGGCCCGGCGCAACTCGGCATACACCTCTTCCGCATACCCGGCCTGGGCATCGGTGATATTCATGATCCGAGCCTGCGCCGGAGCAAGCCACACCGGGAAGGCGCCCGCATAATGCTCGATGAGCACCCCGATAAACCGCTCCAGCGAACCCATGAGCGCCCGGTGGATCATGATCGGCTGATGCTCCTTGCCGTCTTCCCCGGTATAGGTCATCTCAAAGCGTTCGGGCAGGTTGAAGTCCACCTGGATGGTGGAGCATTGCCAGCTGCGCCCCAACACATCCTTGATCTTGATGTCGATCTTGGGCCCGTAGAACACCCCTTCGCCGGGATCGATCTCATAGGCCAGACCCTTTTTCTCCAGGGCCAGCTTCAGGGCGGCAGTGGCCTGCTCCCAGTGCTCGTCGCTGCCCACGGACTTCTCCGGCCTGGTGGAGAGATACACTTCATAGCTTTCAAACCCGAAGGTCTTGAGGATATGCAGGTTCAGGTCAAGGATATTGAAGATCTCCTCTTCCAAATGGTCGGGTCGGCAGAAGATATGGGCATCGTCCTGGGTAAAGCCGCGCACCCGCATCAATCCATGCAGAGCGCCGGTTTTTTCGAAACGGTACACGGTGCCCAGCTCGCACCAACGCAGGGGAAACTCCCGATAACTGCGCTTGCGCGTGTTATAGATGCCGATATGAAACGGGCAATTCATCGGCTTGAGCTGATAGCTCACCTCCTCGATCTCCATGGGAGAAAACATGTTCTCCCCATAAAAATCGAGATGGCCGCTGGTCTTCCACATGTCACGCCTGGCGATATGCGGGGTAAACAGCAGCTCGTAGCCGTTTTTATAATGTTCTTCGCGCCAGTGGTCCTCAATGATCTTTCGGAGCAGCGCGCCCTTGGGCTGCCAAAGGATCAGACCCGGTCCCACCTGATCGGAAACGGCAAACAGCTCCAGTTCCTTGCCGAGCTTCCGGTGGTCGCGTTTTTTCGCCTCTTCGATCTGGAGAAGATAGGCTTTCAGGTCCTTGGCGTCAAAAAATGCCGTGCCGTAAATGCGCTGGAGCATCTGCCTTTTTTCATCGCCACGCCAATAGGCGCCGGCCAGCTTGATAACCTTGACCGCCTTCAGCCAGC